>JAHCKV010000151.1 GCA_026125595.1 Burkholderiales bacterium
GGGACGCAAACGCCATACCGGCGAATCCGGATCCGCCGATCCCTCGTAGAAGGCTCCATATGGCCACCGCCGACAATCTCGATGACCTGATGGCGCGCTGCGCGCTGCGCGATCAGTCCGCGTTCGCGGAGCTCTACCAGCGCACGTCCGGGCGCCTGCTCGGCGTCGCGCTGCGCATCGTGCGCCGCCGGGACTGGGCCGAGGACATCCTGCAGGAAAGCTTCGTGAACATCTGGCATCACGTTCCAGAGTACTCGCCGGTACGCAGCGCACCGATGACGTGGATGACGTCCATCGTCCGCAACCGGGCCCTCGACTGGGCGCGGCGCCCGAAGCACGAGACACCCGACGAAGATCTCGACGGCGTGATCGAGAACCAGGAAGACGAGACGCTGCGCAGCGCCGCGGACGGCCTGCAGCTCAAGGGCGAGACGGCTGCGCTCTCCCACTGCCTCGGCGAATTGCCGGGCCGGCAACGGCAGTCGATCGCGCTGGCCTATCTGCACGGGCTGTCGCACAGCGAACTGGCCGAGCACCTGGGTGAGCCGTTGGGCACGATCAAGACATGGATCCGCCGCGGCCTCGACAAACTGCGCAGCTGCCTCGACGCGGCGGGGATCTGACCATGCGCATCACCGATCCCGACACCCGCTCCGCCCTCGCCGGCGAATATGTTCTGGGCACCCTGCACGGTCGTGCCCGCGCGCGGTTCGAACTGTGGCTGCGCTCGGATCCCGGCTTGCGCCGCGAAGTGGCCCGATGGGAAGAACGCCTGATGCCGCTGACCGGGCAGGTGGCCGCGATCGCGCCGAGCCCGGAAGTGTGGGAGTCGATCCATGCCCGCATCAATCGCCGACGGACCGTGCAGTCGACGCCGGGCGGATGGTGGCAACGCCTCGGGTTCTGGCGCAGCGCTTCGGTCGCTTCGACACTGGCTGCCGCCGTGCTGCTGGCCTACGTGGCGGCCACGCCGCGGGATCATGCGCTGCTGCCCGCCCAGACGATGGTCTCGGTGATGACCGACGACAAGGCGAATCCGGCACTGACCGTCGCCTGGTCACCGGAAGCCCCGCGCGGCGGCCTCCGGATCCGGGTCATCGGCCATGCCGAGATGGCCCCGGGTACGGCATGGGAACTGTGGATGCTGCCGGGCGGTGATCAACCACCGAAATCGCTGGGGCTCATCTCGACTCACGACGCCCAGACGGTCGAGATTCCGGTGGAACTGCTGCGGGCACTGACCCAGGCGGCAGGCCTGGCGATGAGTGTCGAACCCGCTGGCGGCTCGCCGACCGGTCTGCCGACCGGACCGGTGATCTACTCGGGACGGTGCGTCGAGATCTGAGCCGGCAGCGACCGCACCGCCGTTCAGCGTTCCATGTAGTGCAGCAGGTTGAAGCTCGTCTGCCGCAGCCGGGCCGACAGCAGCGTCACCAGCTTGATCAGGATCTTGGCGCCCAGCGCCGGCTCTTCGAGAATGATCTTGACCATCGCGTCGCGGGTCAGCACCGCGAAGGTGGTCGGATCCTGCGCCGAGCAGGTGGCGAATCGGGGTTCGCCGTCGATCATCGACATTTCGCCCAGTGTCGCTCCCGGTCCCACGGACGTCATCGGCTGCAGCATGCCGTTGCGATCCTTCTTCACGATCTCGACGCGGCCCTGGATCAGCATCATGAAGTCGTCGACGTCACCTTCGCGGATGATCGGCCCGGCTCGGCCCGGTAGATCTCCGCATCGACTTTCGCCAGCAACTGGATATCGTTGCGCGTGAAATCGGAGAAGAATTTGGAATGGCCGATCATGTCGAAGATCTGCTGGGCCAGCACCGTGCCTTCGCCGATGTGCTCCAGTGTCTTCAACGCCCAGTTCTGGGGTGCGGCGGCTGCGACCTGCTCTTCGGCCATGTCCACGTCGACGATAAGCACCTGGCCCGTATCGCCCAGGGTCAGATTCGATTGTTCGGATAGGTTTTCGGGGGTTCGCCCGGATTATGGGGCAACTGTCGCGCCGCTGACATCTCCTTTCTGCGAAAGATTCCCATTCGGGGAAAAATCCCCCGAAACCCGTCAGGCCGCGGTTCCACCGACGGTCAGACCGTCGATCCGGACCGTCGGCTGACCGACGCCGACCGGCACGCTCTGGCCGTCCTTTCCGCAGGTGCCGACCCCCGGATCGAGGCCGAGGTCGTTGCCGATCAACGCTACCCGCTGCAGCACGTCCGGCCCGTTGCCGATCAGCGTGGCACCCTTGACCGGCGCCGTCACCTTGCCGTCCTCGATCAGGTAGGCCTCGGCGGCGCTGAACACGAACTTGCCGCTGACGATGTCCACCTGGCCCCCACCGAAGTTGACGGCATACAGCCCCCTGGACACCGAGCGGATGATCTCTTCCGGATCCCGCTCGCCGTTCAACATGCAGGTGTTGGTCATCCTCGGCATTGGAATATGCGCATAGGACTCGCGCCGGCCGTTGCCGGTGACGGGCACGCCCATCAACCGCGCGTTCAGCGAATCCTGCAGATAGCCCCGCAGCACGCCGTCCTCGATCAGCGTCGTGCACCGGGTCGGGTTGCCTTCGTCGTCGACGTTCAACGAGCCGCGACGCTGCGCGATGGTGCCGTCGTCGACGACGGTGACGCCGGGGGCGGCGACCCGCTCGCCGATCCGGCCGCTGAAGGCCGACGTGCCCTTGCGGTTGAAATCCCCCTCCAGCCCATGGCCGATGGCTTCGTGCAGCAGGATGCCGGGCCAGCCCGGTCCGAGCACGACGGTCATCGTGCCGGCCGGGGCCGGGCGGGCATCGAGATTGGTCACGGCCTGGTGTACCGCGCGCTTCGCGTAGTCAGCCAGGCGCTCTTCCGAGAAATAGGCGTAGTCGAAGCGGCCGCCGCCGCCGGCGGATCCCTGCTCGCGCTTGCCGTTCTCTTCGACGATCACCTGGACCGACAGCCGGACCAACGGCCGGACATCGGCGGCCAGCACGCCGTCGCTGCGGGCCACGAGAATCACCTCGTACTCGCCGGCCAGACCGGCCACGACCTGCTTGACCCGCGGATCTTCGGCCCGGGCCAGACGCTCCAGGCGTTCCAGCAGCGCGATCTTGCGAGTGTCTTCCAGACTGGTCAGCGGATCCACCGGGCTGTAGAGCGACCGGGCCACCCCGGGGCGGATCAGGGCGGCACGCCCCTCGCCACCCTGCCGCGCGATCGCGCGGGTGGCGCCGGCCGCCGATTCCAGCGCTCCCAGGCTGATGTCGTCCGAGTACGCGAACGCCGTCTTTTCACCGGCGATGACCCGGACGCCGACGCCCTGGTCGATGCTGAAGCTGCCCGACTTCACGATCCCCTCTTCGAGGCTCCAGCCTTCGCTGCGCGTGTACTGGAAATACAGATCGGCGTAGTCGGCCCGATGACCGAGAATGCGGGCGAACACCCCTTCCAGCGCGCCGGTATCCAGACCGTGCGGACGCAGCAGCATCGCGTCGGCCGTGGCCAGCGAGGCTTCGGGAACGAGCAGGGGCGCGGAATCGGCAACAGTGTTCATCGGACAGTCTCGGTGAGGGGGGAAGGATCGGCCACCGGCGCGAGCGCCGGGATCCGGTGGGACAGTGCCGGCAGGCTGCGCCGGACGGATGAGACGTAGTTCGGGTCGATCGTCGCCAGCACAACCCCCGGACCGGTGTCGCGCTCGGCCAGGATCACACCCCAAGGGTCCACGATCATCGAATGCCCGTGGGTCTCCCGACCGCTGGGATGGACCCCGCCCTGGGCGGCGGCGATCAGGTACGCCTGGTTCTCGATGGCCCGCGCTCGCAGCAACGGTTCCCAGTGGGCTCGACCCGTGGTCGCCGTGAACGCCGACGGCGCCACGATGATGTCCACCGCGCCCATCGCCCGATACAGCTCCGGAAACCGGATGTCGTAGCAGATCGACAGACCGATGCGTCCGAACGGCGTGTCGACGCAGCGCACCCTGTCGCCCGGCGTGATGGTGCGGCCCTCGTGGAACTGTTCGCGACCGAGGTCCAGTCCGAACAGGTGGATCTTGTCGTAGCGCGCAGCGGCGTGGCCCGCTGCATCGAACACGAGACAGCTGTTGAAGATCTTGCCGGGTACGGGACTCTGCAGCGGCACCGATCCACCGATCAGCCACAGCCCGTGCCGCAGCGCCGTTTCGGCGAGCCAGTCCTGGATCGGCCCCGTGCCGTCGGCCTCTGCCGCGCCGACCTTGTCGGTTTCACGCAACCCCATGATCCCGAAATACTCGGGCAGCACCGCCAGACGCGCGCCCTGCGCCGCTGCCGCCGCCACGAGCTCGCCCGCAGCGGCCAGATTGGCCGCCACGTCCGGACCCGACACCGTCTGGATCGCCGCCACCCGGGCCACATCCCGGCCCGGCGGTGGATTCGGACTGTTCATCCCCTCTCCCCTGGATTCATTGCCGGCCGTTGACCGGTCCGACGGCACGCTGCTGCACTTTGGCCACCTGCGGGTCCGACCAGCTGCCGGATATCTTGTATTCGAACGAAATCATGTTGTCGATCGGATTGTCGAGCACGCGGCCCACGAGGAACGTCGCGAGGCCGACGGCGGGGTTCAGCAACGCCGTGCCGACGGCCACACTGTCGCTGATCGACGGCGCGACGCGTACATCCAGATCCTGCGTCTCGCGGCCCAGATCGACACTGCCCTTCATCGCCACGCGCGCCGCGGGGCCGACCATCAGCAGATCCGAGGTCCGCATCACGCCGTCGGTGACCGTGATCCCGCCCTTGATCTCGTCGAATGCGAAGCCCTGGCTGAACACATCGCGGAAGTCGAGCGACACCCGACGCGGCAGCGACTGCAAGCTGACGACACCGAGCAGCTTGCCGATACCCGGATCGACCCGTGTGAACTGACCCTTCCGGACATCGAGCGTCAACTGACCGGACAACGACGCGTAGTCCAGCGCATATGGATTGCCGCGCCACGCCAGCGTGCCGTCGAGCTTGGCAGTGCCGCCCTTGACGCCCTCGGGCAGATGGAGACGTCGCATCCAGCCGCCGATGTCCTGCAGATCGAGACTCACCTTCATCCGAGTCTGCGGTTGCCCACGCTCCAGCTGCCAGGTGCCGTTGGCCGACATCAGACCTTCCGGACTCTTCAGATCGAGGCGCTGCAATTCCCACTGCGGGCCGTTCTGCACCGCCTTCAGGGTCAGCGCGCCCAGATCGAGATTGCCGAACGAGAAGCTGTCGGCCGTCACATCGAAGGCCGGCAACTCGACGTCGCCGAGGGTGACGCTGCCGGCGTCGGGCAGCGGCGCCGGCATCCACTTCCGGCAGGTGCAGTTTCGATAGCCGCGCCCGCAGCAGACCCTTGCCCGACGGCAGCCAATCGATGTCGCCGACGATCTGGCGGCTGCTGACCCGGCCGTCCCACAGCACGCCCTTGTGTCGCACCTCCAGGTCCACGTCCTGGATGGTGCGCCCGAATGCCTCGACCTCCCCGATCTGCACGGCGACCAGTCGCACCTCCACGCTCGGCGCAACCGGCTGCGACGCCGTGGCGGTGGACGTCTGCTTGCCCATCCGCTCGAGGACGTCGAGCCAGGCGTCGACGTCGATCCGATCGAGCTTGCCTGTCACCTGCAGGCCCGGCAGTTCGGACAGCTTCGCTTCACCGCCGAAATCCACGGTCCCGCGGCGCAACGCCACCGTACCGGCCTGATCGCCCAGCAGCAGGTTCGCCGCCAGTCGCGGTCCCAGCGCCACCGACAGCAACCGATCGCCGTCCGGACGCGGCTTCATGTGCACCCGCAGCGGCAGTGCTTCGCCGGACGATTTCGCCAGCGGCGCCGGCAGCAGGATCGCGAGTCCGTGGAGCGTGCTTTCCGCCACGGCGTCGACGGCGCCGTCGACGATCCGGACCGTCGCCTTCACATCGGTTTCGCCTTCGAGCGCCTGCAGCCACGGCGTATCCAGATGGGGCCTGACCCGGGCCGGATCGATCCGGCCGGTTCCGGTGATCAGCACCGGCTTGCCATTGTCGGCCGTCACGTCGAACCGGAACGGGTTGTTCCACAGCCGCGCAGTGGCGCCGGCGATCCGGGCCCCGGTGCCGGTGAACTGCAGCGTGCCGTTCACGCCGGACAGCGGCGGAAATGCGCCTCCTTCGATCTCGGTGTGGATGAACTGGAAGCTGCCCGTCACCCGGGTATCTTCGACGTGGTGCAGCGGCAGATCGATGCCCAGGGTCAGCCGCCCGGTGCCGCGGGCCCGAACGCCGTCGGCGATACCGCCGATCATGTCGCCGACCGGGCTCGCGCCGAGAAAGCGGACGAAGTCGGCCGTCGCCCCCGACGCGCCGCCCCGCAGCACCAGCGTGGCATCGGGACTGGCGAGATCGGCGATCGTGGCGGACGTCCGGTCGACCTTGGTACCGAGCAACGACCCCTCCGCGACGATCTCCATGCCACTGCCACGGAACGCCAGCGTTCCGTGGGCATCATCGACCGCGGGCCACTGCGGCGCGAACTTCAGTTGCACACCGTCCACTTTGGCGACCACTTCGAACACCTCGGCGCCTTTGGTGCCCGGGAACGGGAAGCGTCGCAGATCGCCCTTCAATCGGACCCGGACATCGGTCGCGGCACCGGCCCGCAACGCATCACGCAGCCAGACCCGCGTTTCGGGAATGATGATCGGCACGAAACGCCAGACCGCCTGCGCGGCGACCCGCGGCACGGTCGCGGTCAGATCGATGACCCCCGGCCCCTCGGGCAGCGCACGCCACGTACCGTCGACGCTCGCGGCGAAATCGGGGCTGCGGATCTTGAACCCCTTGAACACAACGGCCGGTCGACCCTCGGGAAGGCTCCACTCGATCCGGCCCTTCACCGTATCGAACCGGAAGGCGTCGGCGAACAACTGCGGCAGGACCAGTCCGGAAGCGCCATCCAGATCGACGGCACCGCCGTCCTGATCGGCCTGCACACGCCCGGTCAGTCCCGAGAAACCGGGTAGACCGCCGCCCGGCCGGGCGGCGAGTTCGAAGAAGTTGCCCGATGCCGAATAGGTCGCGGCGGCACCGGCGCGGGCGCCCGCGGGATTCCATTCCAGCAGGAAATCTTCGACCCGCCCCCGCAGCGCCGCCGCGGCCAGTTGCTCGCGCCACGCCGGATCGAGCGGCAACCGGTTGGCGATCGCCGCGATGGGTCCGAGGTCCAGACGCTCCGCCTGCACGCGAAACCGGCCCGGTGCCGCTGCGGTCGGCACGATCCGCTGTACCAGCACATGGCTGGGCAGCATCGTCAGGCCATCGGGCAGCACCAGGGACCACCGGGCGGCACCGGCTTCGAATCCACCCGGCATCGCCTTCCACGTGAGCCGTCCCTGCATCGCCGCCAGCTCCAGCGGCGCGATGTCCGGCTGCAGCTCGATCTGCAGACCGGCACTGCGCAGAT
>JAHCKV010000152.1 GCA_026125595.1 Burkholderiales bacterium
CGCACCGCCATCTGGCACTGGGCAAGAACCGGCTCGATGCGATTCTCGACGGCGCACGGGAAATCGTCGTTCCGGCGTTCGTGTCGATGCTGTGCATCTGCATCGTGTTCCTGCCCGTGCTGCTGCTGAGCGGTGCAGCCAAGTACCTGTTCATCCCGATGGCGCTCGCGGTCGTGTTCGCGGTGATGTCGAGCTACGTGCTGGGACGCACCGTGGTGCCGGTGATGCTGCGCTACCTGATGCCCGAGCGGCACGAAAGTCACGGGCACGGCTGGCACGCGGGATTCGAACGCGGCTTCGAGCGGATGCGACAGCGCTATCTACGCACGTTGCAGGGTGCGCTGATTCGCCCGGTCGCCGTGACCGCGGTCTTCGTCGTCGTGCTGGTCGCCACCGGATTCGTGCTGCCGCACGTCGGGCAGGATTTCTTCCCCACCGTCGACGCCGGACAGATCCGGCTGCACGTCAACGCGCCGTCGGGCACGCGGATCGAAGATACGGGCGTGATCTTCTCGGCGGTGGAAGACACGATCCGCCGCATCGTCGCGCCCGAAGATCTCGACGTGATCATCGACAACATCGGCATTCCGCCGTCGACCAATCTGGCCTACAGCGACAACATCAACATCTCGTCGGCCGACGGTGAAATCCTGGTGTCGCTGAAGCACGGACACCGCGTGAAGACCGCGGAGTACGTGCGACGGCTGCGCGAGCAACTGCCGACGAACTTTCCCGACCTGGTGTTCTATTTCCAGCCCGGCGACATGATGAATCAGATACTGAACTTCGGGCTGCCGGCGCCGATCGACGTGAAGATCCTGGGCGGCGACTACAAGAACTTCCATCTGGCGCAGCAGATCGCCGAAGCACTGAAGAAAGTCCGCGGTACGGCCGACGTACACGTGCACCAGATCATGAATCAGCCCGCGCTGCGCTTCGAAGTGGACCGCACGCGCGCTGCGCAGCTCGGCCTCACGCAGCGCGAGATCGCCGAGAACTACCTGATCTCGGCCAGTTCCAGCGTCGTGATCACGCCCAATTACTGGAACGATCCGAAGACCGGCCGGCCGTACCAGGTGGTGGTCGTGCAGCCGCACTGGACCGCGCTCGATTCCGTCGATGCCGTGCTGGGGATTCCGCTGAAGGGCCGCGGACAATCGCCGACGGTGCCGCTCGGCAACGTCGCGTCGGTGGAACGCACCACCGTGCCCGCGATCATCAACCACGTGAACACCGAGTTGTCGTTCGACGTCTACGCCAACATCCAGGGTCGTGACCTCGGGGGCGTCGCGGCCGACATCGATCGCGTGCTCGAACCGTTCCGGATCAAGGCCGAGGAGCAGAAGAACAACACCCGCATCGAAGTGGCCGGACAGGCCGAGAGCATGCGCGATGCGTTCTCGCGGATGGGTGCCGGGCTGGTGTTCGCGGTGCTGCTGGTCTATTTCATCCTCGTCATCAACTTCCAGTCGTGGACCGACCCGCTGATCATCGTCAGCGCGTTGCCGGCGGCGCTGTGCGGCATCGTCTGGATGCTGTTCCTGACCGGCACCACGTTCAACGTGCCGTCGCTGATGGGATCGATCATGGCGATCGGCGTCGCGACGGCGAACAGCGTGCTGATGATCGCGTTCGCCAATCAACGATTGGCAGCGGGACGCGGCGCGACCCAGGCTGCGCTCGAAGCTGCCGGCGACCGGTTGCGACCGGTGCTGATGACGGCGTTCGCGATGATGGTCGGCATGCTGCCGATGGCGATCGGCGTTGGTGAAGGCGGCGAACAGAACGCGCCGCTGGGCCGCGCGGTGATCGGCGGCCTGCTGTTCGCGACCGTGGCGACATTGCTGATCGTGCCCGTCGTGTTCCGCTTGTTGCGCCGGCGCGTCCCGGCCGCCGAACCGGATGCGCCCGTCGGCGCCGTGTCGCAACCCGGATGATCGCGATGCCGCGCCGGCCTGCGCCGGCGCGGTCGTGTCACGACATCAGAAGTCGAACGCGGCCCGCAGCGTCACGGCCCGCTCGCGGTTTTCCTGGAACGGCACCGGAACGCCTGCCGTCGTGAAGGTGATCGCGTTGTCGTACTTGGTATCGGTGTAGTTCAGATACCACTTGAAGTTCGGATTCCAGATCCACTTCAACCCGACCGTGACGGCCTTGGCGCCGTTGGTGGCGGTAGGGCTCGTCAACGATCCCACCGAAGTGCCACCCAGACCGCCGGCAGCCGTCGGGCCGGTCGCAGCCACCAGCGGAAAATCGCCCGCGTCGAACCCGGAGAAGCGCAGACCCAGTTCCCAGGCCCCCGTGCCGCCGGTGCCGGGCACGAAGTTCTGGATCGGCACGATGCGGCCGAACACGCCGTTGCGGTAGCTCTCGGCATAGCGCTCGCCGGTGATCATCCACAGCGCGCTGAGGTAGTACGCGTCGATGTCTTTGTCATACGGTGTGCCGGTGGACGTGCTGCCGTTGAAGTTGGCCTGGGCGTACTCCGCCTGAAACTTGACCGGACCGTAGGCCAGTGCCGTCTCCAGCCCGACGCGGCGGCGCGTGGTGCTCGGTCCGTTGAAGGCCGTCGGCGTGAAGAAGGTCGCACCGCGGGGTTCGCTGTTCTGGTTGCCGATGGCGGCGGTTCCGCTGTTGGTGGTCGTGCTCGTACTCAGCTCTCCGTACGAGAACGCGGCACCGATGTGGTAGACGGCCTTGGCCTGGGCGTTGAGCAGTTCGGCGACGTTCAGCGTGGCGCGGCCCACCAGGTCCGGCGTGTCGTACTTCGGCGAGACCTCGTTGTTGTTCTTGCCCTGTCCGTTGGACAAGGCCAATGCGTAGGTCGTCCCCAGGTAGGGCGATCCGTGGATCATCGCTCCGCGTTCCTTGGCGGGTGCGAGACGATCGACGAAGGAGCGTTCCTGGAAATCGAGAAAGCGCGAGCTGGTGAGTTCTTCCAGCGCGAAGGGCATCTTGAACTGCCCGAGGCGCACCTGCAGCGCATCGGAGAATGCGGCATTGACCCAGGCCACGTCGAGGGTCGTGCCCGTCTGCGCGAAATCACCGGTGACATCCCACGTGAGCCAGTCGTTGTAGCGACCGGACAGCGTCAGGTACGCACGGCGCACGTCGAAAGTGCTGGCCGCGGTGTCGCCATCGAAGTAGCGATAGTCGGCGTGGACGCGACCGGACAGGCCCCACGACGTGCGCTGGTCGCCGGTCTGGAACACGATGCCGTTGTTCCACCGCCCGGTGAACTGATCCTTCTTCGCTTCTTCGCGGCTGGCGGCCTGGGCTTCCTGCTGGGCCTTGCGGCGCCGTTCGGCGCGGGCCTCGGCCCGTGCTTCGGGCGTCTCATCGGCGAGCTCGGCGAACTCCTCCTCCGAGATCAGACCTTTTTCCTTCAGCTTTTCCAGCAACGCGCGGATCTTGTCCGGCTTCGACGGCGGCGCAGCCTCTTCCTGAGCCAGTCCGTGCAACGGCGCAACGGTAAGCAATGCCAACGTCAATGCAACGATCAGCGGGCGAACGGTGCCGTGGGGCGGGAGCCTTCCAGCTCTCATCGGGTGAACTCCTGTGCGGTGGATCGAAGGCCCGATGGCGCAATCGCCAGCATCCGGACCGTCCCGGACTGACACAGTCCGTAACAATCCAGCATCCTGCCGACACAATATGAATATCTCGTGACGTTTTCGTGACCGATCGAATGCCGATCGGATCAGGCGCACGAGCATCGACGACAGCGTGGATCCGCCACTGCCGGAGGAACGAACCGATGCCCGCGGAAGGCGGGCATGGGGAATCAGGGCGGCGAGATCCGCCCCGGTCCGGCCCGCGCGAACCGCGTGCCGGGTGTGGCGCCGCTCAGAAGCTCAACTGCATCTGCATGCGCAAGACGTCGGCTTCGAAGAACGCGTACGGCGCCCGCGTCACGTCGTTGCGACGATAGCGCTGGTAGACCATCGACAACCGGATCGCCGCGTCCGGCTGCCATTCGAGACCGAACTCCCAGTCGCGGACCTGGGTCTGCGGAGCGTTGGCCTGGAACTTCATCGCGCCATCGAAGTACTGCCATTTCACGAACGGCATCCAGACGCCGGTGCCACCGGCATTCTCGATGCGGTACATCGCCTGCACGTAGCCGCCGTTCAATGACTGGGTTTCGATGTCGGTGCGGGCGTCGTTGAGCGCCGGCCCGCGGCCCCAGTTCCATTCCGCCTGCAGGCCGAACGGCTGCGGATAGAGCACCGCGTGGATACCGACGCGCTGGTCGAGAAAGCCGTCGGAATTGTTGTATCGGTTCGCCGGCAACCCCGGCAGGTTGCCGTCGGTGCTGGGCACGAAGCGCCCGGTCAGCGCTTGCACGCCGGATTCGAAGATCTGTCCGTTCGCGAACCGGTACGGATACGTAAAGCGCGCGACGGTATGCAGGCCTTCGTTGCGCTCGGTGCGATTGGCCCCCTGCCCGTTGTAGACGCCGAACGCGAAAACGCCGTAGTCGCCGGAGCCTTTCAGGCCGTTTCGCACCAGATCGCTGAAGACGGTGCGTGTGCCTGCCGGGGTGTAATAGAAGAACGCGCCGAGATCGCGCTCGTCGCGGCAGCAACTGTTCAATGCGTCGTTGCGATCCAGCGACAGACGGTTCTGGCTCGACTGCAGGTTCTCGAAGCTGAACGGGATCTTCGATTGACCGACGCGCACCCGGTATTCGCGCTTGTCCTTGTCGAGGTAGACGTCGCC
Organism: Burkholderiales bacterium; assembly: GCA_026125595.1. GTDB lineage: Bacteria > Pseudomonadota > Gammaproteobacteria > Burkholderiales. The sequence continues at coordinate 4,723 of JAHCKV010000152.1, forward strand.
GTAGGCGTCGCGCAGCTGCGCCACGTTGCCGGTATCTCCGGCGGAACTCGCGAAATCCGGCTGCAGATAGACGAACAACCGCTCACCGACCGCGGACGAGATGATCAGCCGCGCCCGGCGAATGAAGAAGTTGCGATCCTCTCCGACCGACGCGTCGTTCCAGGCCCGGACATCGTCGCGATCCCCGTCCAGCGTGAAGTTGTCACGCAACTGGATGTAGCCCCGGACGCTGACGTTGTCGTACCACTTCTTCGCGGCCGACGGGGCCGTCGGCGGCGTGCTGGCGAGTTTGTCGAGCCGCTCCTCGAGGCGCCGTTGCTGCGCCTGCAACCGGCGCTCAGTGGCGGTCATCTCCGGATTCGGATCCCGCAGCGGATCGGGCAAGGGCTCGACCGCCGCGGGGGTCACGGCAGCGTCGGCCGGCTTCCCGTCGACGCTGGTGGAATCCGCGTTCGGCTCGCCGTCCTCACGCTTGAACACGCCGAGATGGATCCGGTTGGGTCCGGGTTCGGCAAAGATCTGCTTCGTGGTGACATCGACGTAGAGATCGAGCCGTCGGGAGCGCTCCCCCTCGACGGGCGCGGCATCCACCGATACCGCGAAGAACCCGGACACGACAATACTGGACAGCTTCCTGTGGACGAACCGCACTCTGTTCACGCTCCTTCCCGATCGGATGAACGCCGCGTGACGGCGGCATCCTGAAGAAGTGCGCCATGGTGATCATCGAAGATGACGTGAATGTGACAGTGCCGTGACAACCGGCCGATGCCCGCCGCTACGGCGACGTCAGAACGGCCGCAGCAGCAGGAACAGCATCAGCACGATCGCGAGCCCGAGCAGCACGGCGATCGCCCCGAGCCAACGGGTCTGACGCCGCTGTTCGCGCGTGAGTCGTCGGACGGCGGCTTCGAGCACGTGGGACTGCGGTTGCGACAGCGCGCGATGCACGAGCCGCGGCAGCTCTGGCAGCAGGACGCCCCATTGCGGAACTTCGTCCTGCAGGTTGCGCAGCAAGCCGCGCCAACCGATCTGCTCGGACATCCAGCGTTCCAGGAACGGCTTCGCGGTCTTCCACAGATCGAGATCCGGGTCGAGCTGCCGCCCCAGACCCTCGATGTTCAGCAGCGTCTTCTGCAGCAGCACGAGCTGCGGCTGGACTTCGAGGTTGAAGCGCCGCGCGGTCTGGAACAGCCGCAGCAGCACCTTGCCGAACGAGATTTCGCGCAGCGGCCGATCGAAGATCGGCTCGCACACCGCGCGGATCGCCGACTCGAATTCGTCGATGCGCGTGCCCGGCGGCACCCAACCCGCATCCAGGTGCGCCTGCGCGACGCGGCGATAATCACGCCGGAAGAATGCGAGGAAGTTCTGCGCGAGGTAGTTCTTGTCCTCGTCGTTCAGCGTTCCCATGATTCCGAAGTCGAGCGCGATATACGTACCGTCCGGCGTGACCAGCACGTTGCCCGGGTGCATGTCCGCGTGGAAGAACCCGTCGCGGAACACCTGCGTGAAGAAAATCTCCACGCCCCGCACGGATAGTCGCGAGATGTCCACGCCCTGCGCCCGCAACTCGTCGACGTGCGAGACCGGGATGCCGCGCATGCGCTCCATCACCATCACTTCGGTGGCGCACCAGTCCCAGTGGATCTCCGGCACGCGCAGCAACTCCGATTCGCGGAAATTGCGGCGCAACTGGCTCGCGTTGGCCGCTTCGCGCAGCAGATCGAGCTCGTCGCGCAGATGCTTCTGGAACTCGGCGATCACTTCGCGCGGTCGCAGCCGCTTGCCGTCGGCCCAGACGGTCTCCACCAGACCCGCGGCGGTGTAGAGCAGCGCGAGATCGCGCTCGATGATGCGCTCGATGCCCGGCCGCAGGATCTTCACCGCGACTTCGCGGCCGTCGGGCAGTTCAGCGAAATGCACCTGCGCGACCGACGCGCTGGCGACGGCGACACGATCGAACCGGACGAACACTTCGTCGACCGGACGGCCGTACACGTGCTGCAATGTCCGCAGCACCTGCTCGACCGGAAATGGCGGCACCCGGTCCTGCAGCAACGCCAGTTCGTCGGCGATGTCGAGCGGCACCAGATCGCGCCGCGTCGACAACACCTGGCCGAACTTGACGAAGATCGGGCCGAGCGCTTCGAGCGCGCAGCGCAACCGCTCGCCGCGCGGTCGATCGAGCTGACGCCAGAAGAAGAGACCCCGCAGGATCGGCCGCAGCCAACGGACACGCGCGTGACTCAGCGCGAACTCGTCGAGCCCGAATCGGAACGCGACCCGGAAGATCCGGGCGAGCCGCAGCAATCGCAGCATGCGTCAGGCGTCCGGGTTCAACCGCGACGCGCTTCGAGCGCCGCGATGCGCTGCTCGAGCCGCTCGGTGTCGTCGCGCAGACGATCCACCGCCTGCAGCCACGCTTCGACTTCCGCCGCGGGCGGCAACCAGCCGGCTTCCTCGGTGATGTATTCCGCACCCGATTGCGCCATGCGCGCGCCGGCCTCACGGGGCCAGGCGACGACCGTGCGCAGCATCTCCGCGGCGCGATGCGCCGCGACGTCGCCGATGAACCGCGACAGATCTTCTTCGTAGTCCCAGCGCAGATTCGCGGCGAGATGGCGCAGCGTCGCAGCGAATGCGACGTCGCCTTCGAGTGTCGCCTGTCGGAAGACCTCGCGATCACCCGCCAGGAACCGCAGCGCGTCCAACGGTGAGA
>JAHCKV010000153.1 GCA_026125595.1 Burkholderiales bacterium
CATGCAGTTCGACGTGCCTCACCGTCAACGGCGCCGGCCAGTACGCTGGCATCGTCATTCTGACGGGTCGCGCGATCGGTCTTCAGCAACGCTGGCCACTCGGCGTGCGCGGCCTGCAGGACTTTTATCTTGAGGACCGCAATCTAGAGAGTTTTCAAATTATGGGATTGGATTTCCGTTCATCATCCAGCACTTCCACGTTCAACGACGTACTGACGTGCATTCGCACGGACCTCGTAACCGTCGATTGCTAAATGTCGATTCCATGACCCTACGGCATCGCAGTCGCGGCTTCTCCCTGGTCGAACTCGCGATCGGCCTCGTCGTCGCCGCGGTTCTGCTGTCGAGCCTGTTGGTGCCGCTGTTGACGCAAGTGGATCAACGCCGCGTGTCCGAGACGCGCCGCATGCTCGAAGAATCCAAGGAAGCGTTGATCGGCTTCGCCATTGCCTATGGCCGCTTGCCGTGCCCGGCGACCGGCACCACAGGCGTCGAGAGCATCGGCACCGTGGCAGCCGGAGATTGCACGGTCTGGGATGGCTTTCTTCCGGGCACCACGCTGGGATTGGCCTTCGTCGATGCCCAGGGTTTCGCCATCGATGCCTATGGCGGACAAAGAAATCGGATTCGGTATGTGATTGCGAACCCCGCCATATTTCCGCGGGCCTTCACGGCCGCGCCGACGGCCACGGCCGGCATGAGAGGGGCGACGATAGCCACTTTGGCGAGTGCCGCGAACAACAACAATCTGCTCAGCATCTGCGGCAGCGTACCGACCGGCCCGACGCCGCCCCCCAACTGCTCGGGAGTCGTCGCTCTCGCCAACGGCAGCGCCATCGCCATCATCTATTCCGTCGGCAAGAACGGGTTCGACCCGGTGCAGCAAGCCAATCTGAATCCCGCCAACCCGCTGTCCGCCGCGGAAGCGATCAACCTCAATCCCGACAAAGCGGTGATTTTCGCCGCGCCCAACAACAAGCCGGGCGAAGAGTTCGACGACATCGTGACGTGGATCGGGCCGGCGGTGCTGTTCGGCCGCATGACCGCAGCCGGCGCACTGCCCTGATTTTCACCGTCGACGAAGGTCAGGTCGTCGACGGTTCCGGTGGTGCCGATCGCAACGGCTCCAGCACGAACCGGACTTCGCCGCGCACGTTCCGGTCGAGCGTCAGGCCATAGCCGAATTCGGCAGCGTGCCGCGCACTCTGGTAGAGCCCCACACCGAGACCGCTCTCGGACGCCACCGGTGCCACGAAGAACTGGCGCGCCAACGTCTCCGGCACCGGTTCGCCTTCGTCGGTGACCGACAGCCGGCACCCGTCACCGACCGGCCGCAGCGCCGCCGTGATCCGCACGGTTTCCCGTCGCCGTCGTTTCTCCAGTGCGTTCTGCAGCAGGTTGTCGGCGATGCCGTCGAACAGGTCGCCGGGCAGATGGGTCGACACCTGCAGACCCGACGCCGCGAATTCGATGCCTTCGTGGGCGTAACGTTGCATCAGCGTCCGCCACCATTCGGTGGCCGGTACCCTCTCGAAGTCCGGCGGTCGCCGGACTTCCAGTTTGTCGAGTGTGCTCTGCAGGCGCTGCGTGATCTGCGGCAGTTGCCGCTGAATCAGCCGCCGCAACGCATCGGCGTCGTCGCTGCCGCTGACCTCCGCCGCCGAACACAGCGAACTCAACGACTGCAGCAGGTTCTTCACGTCATGCGTCAGCCGGGAACCCGTTTCGTAGATCGCCTGCAGATAGGCGGTGCGGCGCTGGGCTTGTTCCCGCAGCTTCGCTTCGTAGTAGTCGCCCACACCAGCCGCGCGAGCAATCGCGTAATACGCGCCAACGCCGGGCTCGGTCGCCAGGTGGTGTACAACCGCAGCGTCAGACCACCGAAGGTGAACGTGATGCCGCTGGCGGTCGGTGCACCGGCGCCGCCGTGGTTCTGCGCCGTCGACCATTCCACCGCCGACAGCCACGGCAGCTCGAGCATCTCCTGCACCGCCTGGCGCAGGAAACGTTCGGGGTCTGCCTCGCGCTCGGCAAGATTCGCGAGACTGTGCATCCAGCGTTCGAACGGCATGCCCAGGCTCAGGAAATAGCGTGACAGCACTTGGCCGAAGCCGGCGAAACCGCCCCGTGGATCCCACAGCCACGACATCACCATCATGATCGCCGCAATCGCGAGCACCGCCTTGGCCAGCGACAGTGTGTAGTCGCCCGGGCTCACCTGTTGCACGAAAAATGCGCCCAGCACCAGCACGACGACCAGCAGGAACAGCAGCACGCTGTAGACGAGGTCGATCGCGTAACGCGGACGATCCAGCCGCATGCCCGAACCGAGAAACGGAATCGCCAGCACCGGGATCACGAGACCGTAGCGAATGACGGTCAGCGCGAACGCCGATACATCCACCGCGGGCAGCAGGTTCGGCACGACGCCGACCAACAGCATGCCAAGCAGATAGAGGGCGGCCAGCAGTGAACTCAATCGACGACGGCCGGTGCGCATGGCCGGCACGTTGCCGCCGATCAGCGAGAACAGCACCGCGATCCACAGCCCCAGCAACCACCAACTGCTCCACCACGCGAGCAGCACGCCGCCGGCCACGACCAGCAGAACCTGGCTCGGCACCAGTCGACGCGCGTCCTGCCACACCGGCTGCCACAGCAGGAACAGCCCGAAGTGGGCCAGCAGGAATGCGCGCGATGCGTTGCTGCCGATGTCGAGCACGACGGCCAGATGCAGCGCGAGCAGCATCAGCCCGAGGGCCACGTTCTGGCGGGCCCACAACACCTGCGGATCGATGCGGAGCCAGGAGGCCATCGGAGCGGTCGGTCGCGGCTGGGTTCGGTTACGATGCGCGCTCAGTGCCGCATCCACCGTCTGCCCGTGCTTACCGCCAGTCTCGCCCGTATCCGCACCGTCGCCGCGTTCGCATGGCTCGAAGCCACCCGCACCCGGTTGCCGTGGCTTGCCGCGTTGATGGCCCTGGTGCTGCTGGGCGCCAGCTTCTTCGTGCGGTCGATCGCCATCACCGAATCAGTGCGGGTCCAGTGCGGATTTCTCGCGGCCGGCGGGCGGTTTCTCGCCGTGTTCGTCGTGCTGGTCCACGTGCTGGGCAGCATGCTGCGCGAGAACCAGGACAAGGTGACGGAACTGCTGCTGTCGGTCGACATGTCACGGTTCGAATACCTGTCGGGCAAGCTCGCCGGATACCTCGTCGTGACCACCGGCCTGTGCCTCGTGTTCGCGCTGCCGCTGGCGCCCTTCGCGCCCACGACCGCGGTGGTGGCGTGGTGGATCTCGCTGACCCTCGAATGCTGGATGGTGGTGGCGGCCGCTTTGTTCTGCGTGATCACGTTCAATCAGCTGATGGCTGCCGCGACGTTCGTGCTCGCATTCTATCTGCTGTCCCGCGCGATGACCGCCGTGATCCTGATCGCGTCGTCCGGTGTCGTCGCGGAGGCCACGTGGTCGCACACGCTGCTGGTCACCGGCGTGAAGGGCGTGGCGTTGCTGCTGCCGGCGCTCGACGGATTTACCCGTACCGCTTGGTTGGTCGACGGCGCGACGGCTTGGCCGGTGCTACCGATGCTGGCCGGACAGGCCGTGTTGTACACGGCCTTGCTGTTCGCGGCGGCGACCTTCGACCTGTACCGGCGCAATCAGTGATGTCGCCACTGCACGTCCATGCCACGTGACGAGCGCCCGGTCGCGGCAGTTCCGCCGTGGATCGTTGCGGCGACAGCGGCGTTGCTCGCCGCACAACTACTGTTCCGCGTGATGCAACCGCTACCCGCGGCCAGCGCCGTGGACCTGTCGCCGGCACCACCCGTCCCGGCGCTGCGCGTGATGGCGCTGGGCGAACCGATCGCGCTGGGGCAATCGCTGGCGCTGTACCTGCAGGCGTTCGACAACCAGCCGGGCGTCAGCATTCCGTTCGCAGCGCTCGACTACGGCCGGGTGACCGGCTGGCTCGGCGCGATCCTCGATCTCGATCCCCACGGGCAATACCCATTGATGATGGCGGCGCACCTCTACGCCCAGGTGCTGCAGCGCCCGGACAAGCAGCGCGAGATGTCCGAGTTCGTGTTTCGACGCTTCTTCGACGATCCGGACCATCGGTGGCCCTGGCTCGCCCACGTCGCCATCATGGCCAAGCATCGGCTGAAGGACTTGCCGACGGCATTGCGGTATGCCGATGCCATCCGTTCGCATGCCGGACCGGATGTCCCCAGTTGGGCCCGTCAAATGCACATTTTCCTGCTGGAGGACATGGGCGAAGTGGAGGCCGCGCGGATCCTGCTCGGTGGCCTGCTCGCCAGCGGAACGATCTCCGATCCACGGGAAATCCACTTCCTGACGCAGCGGCTGATGGATCTCGAAAACGCCGAGAAATCGACAGCACCGTCGAGATGACGTCGTTTCGCGCTGTCGTCGGATGCGGCGCACCATTCGGATGGCATGCGCCGATACGGCAGTTTATTCTCGTAAAATCAACATTGTAAGTTCGCGTCGCAGCGTGACCATCGCGGCATCGATAGGGCCTTTCGGTGGGGCTGCCGGCTGCAATCCCGCTCTTTCCCGATGGCATGAAACTCGCGACCTTCGAGCCCGTACAACCCGATCCCGAGAAGGAGTTTCCATGAACGCGAAACGGATGCAGGGCTTCACCCTGATCGAAATCGCCATTGTCCTGGTCATCATCGGCCTGTTGCTCGGCGGCATCCTGAAGGGCCAGGAACTGATCACCAGCGCGCGCGTGCGCAACCTGATTTCCCAGCAGGACGGCGTGCGTGCCGCGTTCTACGGTTTCCAGGACCGTTACCGGGCCGTTCCTGGCGACTACAGCAACGCCATCACCAACATCCAGGGCGCGACCACGAATGGCAACGGCAACGGCCAGATCGAGCCGACCGGTGCAACGGCGGTCGAATCCAATCTGGTCTGGGAACACCTGTCCAAATCGGGCTTCATCAATGGCAACTACACCTACAGCGCCACAGCGGGCGAACTGGTCGTTCCGAAGAACCCCTACGGCCAGTACGTGCGTCTCGCCTGGGATCAGGTGTACCTCGTTCCCGCCGATACGACGGCGGTCGACCGCCACAATCTGAAGACCGGCAACCAGATACCCGTGGCGATCGTCGCCGAGGTCGACCGCAAGATCGACGACGGCATCCCGTCCACCGGTTCCTTTGTGTTCGCTGCATGGGCTGAGTCGGGAACCGCTCCGGTTGCACCCGGAGCTGCCCCCTCCTGCGCGACGGCTCCCGTAGCGGGAACTCCGTCCAACTGGAATTTGACGGGCAACACGGCGGTGAACTGCGGCGCGGCGACGCTGATGTAGCGCTGTGCCGGCCGCGCCGGGGACATACTCCAGGGCGAATCCGCGGATTCGCCCTTTTCGTTGCTGACGGTTTCGGCCATTTCCTGTGTGTTTCCTCTGGGCGACAGTGGAAAGACGCGGTACGCTCGGACTCGTGAGCCGATTGCACCTGCCCCTCCGTCACCCGCCCGCCGACCGGCAACGGTGCACGCCGATGATTCGATCCGAGTCCGGATTTACGCTGGTGGAGATCGCCGTGGTGCTGGTGATCATCGGGCTACTGATCGGCTCCGTGGTCCGCGGCGAGCAGATGATCCAGAACGCGCGCAGTCGCGCCGTCCTGACCCAGACCGATGCGTTCCGGATCGCGTTCCTCGGATTCCAGGACCGCTATCGCGCACTGCCGGGTGACTATCGCGACGCGATCGGCACGATCCCCGACGTGCAGCGCCACGGTAACGGCAACGGGCTGATCGAAGGCCCTGCATTGGCGCCGGCGCCGGCGCCGGCGGGCGCCGCGGACGAAGATTTTCTGGTTTGGGACCACCTGTCGAAGGCGGGATTCCTGCGCGAACGGTTCATCTTCAGTGACGCGGTGTTCGCCAATGCCGTCCCGCGCAATCTGTTCGGCGGCTATGTCGGGGTTTCTTACGACAAGGCCTATGGCGACCCCACCGATGCGCTGCGACCGGATCGCCACACGCTGAAGACGGGCAATATGGTCCCTGTCGACATCCTCGCCGAGATCGACAAGAAGATCGACGACGGCAACGGCCTCACGGGCAGTTTCGTGTTCTCGAGCTATCAGTTGGGCGGCACGGCGCCCGCAGCGCCGGGCGCCAACGGTTGCATCACGTCCGGCGGCGTCTGGCAGACCGCTGCAGCATCTCCACCAATGAACTGCGGCGGGGCCTCGTTTCTGTAGAGCAGTCGACCATCGGCGGCGGAGTCTCGCGGGCAACCGGGCTTTGGCCCGCAACATGCATCGCTGAGATTCCCATGTCCCGTCCGATGCGATCGCCCCGCCGAATCCGCGCACAGCAGCGCGGATTCACATTGGTGGAACTCGCGATCGTCGCCGTCATCGTCGGCTTGCTGCTGGCGGGCATCTTCGCCGGCAGCGAACTGCTGGTGTCGTCGCGCGCCAAGACCCTCGCCGGTCAGATCGAAGGTCTGAAGGCCGCGTACTTCGGCTTCTACGATCGCTTCCACGGGTATCCGGGCGATTATCCGCGCGCGACCCAGGACATCCCCAACACGACCGTGAACGGCAATGGCGACGGCCAGTTGAAAAGTCGCGCCCAGGGCGCTCCGATCGAGGAGCCGATCGCGGCCTGGGAACATCTTTCACGCAGCGGCTTCGTGGCCGGTGGCTACACCTACACCGCCGCCGGCGAGACGCCGGCCTCGGCGCCCCATACCGTGTTCGGTGGCTATCCGCGCATTGCCTACGGCGACCTCTACGCCGGCATCGCGATGCCACGGAACAATCTGAACACCGGCAATCCGATTCCCGCGACGGTGCTGGCGGAAGTCGACCGCAAGCTCGACGACGGTCTCGCGATCTCCGGCAGTCTGCGCTTCTCGTCGATCGATACCGTCGGCCAGCGCGTCGAAGCAGGACGCTGCGTTCGCACCACCGCGCCGGACGCCGGTCAATGGCGGGTGGCGGGAACACCCGAAACCAACTGCGGCGCCACCTGGCTGCTCGAATAGGCACCACCGCATCGATCCGACGCGATGTCGGCGTGTCGGAACGACGGAATCCGGGCGGCGACTCCCTTATACTCGGCCGCCATGCCGCCCCTCGGAAGACTCGACGCCGATTCCGCGCTCGCGCTCGGCCGTCGGACGCTGGACATCGAAGCCCGGGCCGTCGCCCGTCTGTCGACCCGCCTGGACGCGAGCTTCGTGCACGCGCTCGAATTGCTGCTCGATTGCCGCGGCCGCGTCGTCGTCAGCGGCATCGGCAAATCCGGCCACATCGGATCGAAGATTGCCGCGACGCTCGCGAGCACCGGCACTCCGGCGTTCTTCGTTCATCCGGCCGAAGCCAGCCATGGCGATCTCGGCATGATCGTCAATGGCGACGCCATCCTCGCGATCTCGAAATC
>JAHCKV010000154.1 GCA_026125595.1 Burkholderiales bacterium
CCGCAGCGCGCGGCGTCCGACGCCTTCGACCCCACTGACCTGCCGCGATATCGCAGCCGTCGATGACGTCGTGTAGGACAAACGTCGGCAACGGGGCAGCGGGTTGTCGGACGGAAAGCGGCCGGCGCGTGCCGTACGCTGCGATCACTTGCTCATCTGACCGGGCAAGCCCTCGCGCGGGTTACCTCCCTCCCTCGCTGAGCAGAGAACATCGCTCGCCCCGCCGCTTTCGCGGTGGGGCTTTTTTTCACGTTTCCGCTTTCATGGCGTTCCGGCCTGGCGCGCTCGGGCGCCTCGGGTGCGCGGCTTGCTGTGCGGACTTCAGTGCCGCAAGGAGAAACCCGGTAATGCGTCGAGTGATTGCTGTACTCGTCAGCGCATTGTGCCTTCCTGCCGCAATGGCGCAGGAGGGCGTTGATGCGCCACGCACAGCGCCGCCAGACACCACGCAGCAGTCGCCGGTCACCGACCGCGCGTTCATCCTGAACGCCGCGCAGGCCACGATGGCCGAGATCGAGATGGGCGAGATGGCGAAGCGACGCTCGCCCCGTGCCGACGTCCAGCAGTTCGCCACGGCAGTCGTCGTCGATCATCGGGCGCTGCGAAAGGCGCTGTGGTCGATGGCGGTCCGCAAACGCATTCCGCTTCCGGACGAGATGGACGCGATCCAGCATCGGCTGGCCACGTCGCTGTCCCGTGCGTCCGGCGCCGGCTTCGACACGCTGTATCTGAACGATGCCGGCGTCGCCGTCCGCCAGCGGACGAAGGCACTGTTCGAGGCCGCGATGGCGAGCGGCGATCCGGAGATCGCCGCATTCGCGCGCGACGCCGCAGTCATCGTGCAGCGACATCTCGACACGGCGCGACAGCTGGCCGAAGTCGGCGGAGAACCGGTCGGACCGTCCGGCGCCCGGTCACCATTCCCGGCGGCAGCCGGGCCCGTCGGCATCGCGGGCTGATCCGGATCCGGATTCCGCATCGACATCGAACTGACGCCGGGGCGTATCCGGTCCGCAACGATGACCGGATGTCGCGCGGGGTTCGGCACGGGCTGCATCGGCATTGCCGACGATCCAGCGCGCCACCCGGGCCGCCGTCGGCCGGGTGACGTCGGCAGCGAAGTCATGGGTATGGGGCACCGGACTGTCGCCCTGCCGGGAAGCGAAGTCTTCGGTCAACGATCCGTCGGCGTATTCGTCGAATGGCTGGGCCGTCGCCGGCAGCGCGAGGGCGGCAAGAAGAAGCACGAGAAAGGGCGTGGTACGGTGGGTCATGGCGATCTCCCGGATGGGACTGGCGGTTGCCGGCGATGACCCATGGTAAGAACCGGGGACGATGATGCGAATACCCGTTCGTCCCGGTTGATTGCCTGATCCTGCGAGACGAACCCGTCGAATGCATTTCGTCCCAGCGCCGGAACGATAAAAACTATCTGCATTCAATCGCTTGACAACCATCACCGCACCAACGTCCAGCGTGATGATTGTCAATTCACCCGGCCACGGGCGTCGTCAGCCCGCGAAGCCCCCGGCACCGAGAAACGCCTGCTCGTCCGGTCGCGTCGCACGACCGAGCAGCGCGTTGCGGTGGGGAAATCGGCCGAAGCGACGGATGATCTCGCGATGGTCCATCGCGTGGTCGATGTAGGGCGCACCCAGCCGGCGATTCAGTTCGACCGATCGATCCTGGTCGGCCAACGATTCGGAATGGGCGAACGGCAGATAGAAGAACAGCCGTAGATCCGCGGGGACCTGCTGGTCGAAATCCACCGCGAGCGCCCGGTCTGCGATGCGGAGCGCGAGCGGATCGGTCGCGTACATGCGCGCCGTGCCGCGAAACGCGTTGCGCGGAAACTGGTCGAGCAACAGGATCAACCCCAGCGCGCCGGTCGCGGTGTCCATCCAGTGGTCGCACTCACCGCGGGCCGCCGCCTCGTGTTGCGCCAGAAAGCGCACGCGAAACGCCGCATCGAAGCCAGCGTCCTTCGCGAACCAGCGGTCCGGTCCCGCATCGCGCCAGAACGTGACGACCGCACCGCTGTCGACGGACGCAGGCCGTCGATCGTCGCGCGGGCCTCCGCTCATGTCACCGGACCGCCGGATTCGGTGGGCGCCGCCGCAGCGAGATTGCCGTGGATCATCGACCGGCCGGCGTAGATGCCGCCGACGACTTCGAGATCGAATCGTTGCGCATCACGGCGTCGCACTTCGGCGACGACTTCCGCCGCTTCGATCTCCTCGAGACCCAGTGCGCGCAAAGCCGCTTCACCGAACGCCATGGCGGATTCGAACGTTTCCCGAATCTGGAAATCCACTCCCGTTGCGACCAGCTCCAGCGAATGCTCGCGATCGAGCGAACGAACCAGCAAGCGGGCATGGGGAAACTCGGCCTTCACGATCTCCGCCGCACGAATGGCCGCCGCCTTGTCGTTGATGCAGATCAGGATCGCGCGGGCAGTCTCGGCGCCGGCCGCGTGCAGGACATCGGGTCGGGAACCGTCGCCGTAGTAGACCTTGAAACCGAAATCCTTCGCGTCGCGGATCGCGGTCGTGTCGGTTTCGATGATCGAGATCGCGAATCCGCGCGCCAGCAACGACTGGCTGACGATCTGGCCGAACCGCCCGAATCCGACCAGCAGCACGCTGCCGCTCAGGTCTTCCGCGATGTCGACGCCGTCCATCGACGGCCCGCGTTTCGGAATCAGCCAGCGCAACGCCATGACGACCAGCGGCGTCAACGCCATCGACAGGATCACGGCCGCCGAAAGAATGGCACTGACATGGGCCTCGAAGATGCCGGCACCAGCGGCCGCGGCGTACAGCACGAAGGCGAACTCGCCACCCTGAATCAGCAATGCGGCGCGCGTCAGGGCTTCGGCATGACTGCTCTTCAGTGCGCGCGCCAGCGCGTAGACGCCAACGGCCTTGACCAGCATGAAGACGGCGACGATCAGCAGGATGCGCTGCCAGTCGTGGGCAACCACGGCCAGGTCCAGCGACATGCCGACGCCCAGGAAGAACAATCCGAGCAGCAGTCCACGAAACGGTTCGATGTCGGCTTCGAGCTGGTGCCGGAACGTCGATTCGGACAGCAGCACGCCCGCGAGGAACGCGCCCATCGCCATCGACAGCCCGCCCCACTGCATCAGCAACGCCGCGCCGAGAACCACCAGCAACGCCGCGGCGGTCAGCACCTCTCGGGCCTTCGCGTTTGCCAGAATCCGGAACAGCGGATTGAGCAGCCAGCGTCCGACGACAACGACCACGGCGACGGATCCGATCGCGGTGGCGATCTTCAACCAGACGGACCCGCCATGTCCTTCGCCATGGACCGGCGCGAGGAACGCCACGATCGCCAGCAGCGGCACGATGGAAAGATCTTCGAGCAGCAGGATCGAGACGATGCGTTGACCCGACGGCTTCGAGGTCTCCCCCCGTTCCTCGAGGATCTGCATGACGATCGCGGTGGACGACAGCACGAACCCCATCGCCGCGACGAAGGCCACCGCTCCGCCGTATCCGAGCAGCATGCCGGCAGTCGTCAGCAATGCGCCACACAGCAGCACCTGGCCGAGACCGAGGCCGAAAATCTCGCGTCGCAGACTCCACAGTCGCGACGGCTGCATCTCGAGTCCGATGACGAACAGGAACATCACGACACCCAACTCGGCCACATGGAGGATTGCCTCCGGATCGGAGAACAATCCGAGTCCGAACGGACCGATGACGAGGCCGGCAGCGAGATAGCCCAGCACCGATCCGAGCCCCAGCCGCTTGAAGATCGGGATCGCGACGACCGCCGCTCCCAGCAGCACCACGACGTGGATCAGGTCACTGCCGTGGGCGGGTTCGGTCATCGCGACTCCTGTCGGAAAAAAGTCCTAGGGGCGGATGATCAGCGTGATGCCGAAATCTCCGCGCAAGATGTTCAGCGACAGCGGACGATCGACGGCACGCAACGCCGCGACGAGCTCGGCGGTGTCGCGTGTCTTGCGTCGGTTTACACCGACGATGATGTCCCCTGGACGCAGACCATGATTCCATGCAGCACTGCTGCGGTCCACTTCGACGACGAGAATCCCTTCGTTGCGGCCATTGCGCGTGACCGTTCCGACCTTCGCGCCGGTCAATTCCGGCACCGATTGCCGACCGCTGGTCGCACTGGCTTTCGCGGCTTCGATGGTGACCTTCATCGTCAGCGGCTTGCCTTCCCGCAGCACCTTGAGTTCGACCGAATCGCCCACCGGCACGAGCCCGAGTTGATTGCGCAGATCACCGGATCCGCGCACCGGCCGACCGTTGACCGCCATGACGACGTCGCCGCGCCGCAACCCAGCCTTGTCGGCGGGCGCGTCGTTGACGATCTCGACGATCACTGCGCCCTCGTTGGCCTTGACGCCGAACGCGTTCGCGACGTCGGGCGTCGTGTCCTGCGCCGTCGCACCGAATCGTCCGCGACGGACTTCACCGAAGCGCGCGAGCTGCGCCACCACCTTCTGCGCCATCGCACTCGGCACCGCGAATCCGATACCGACGTTGCCGCCGGCCGGTCCGATGATCGCGGTGTTGATGCCGATCAACTCGCCGCGCAAGTTCACCAGCGCGCCGCCCGAGTTGCCGGGATTGATCGATGCGTCCGTCTGGATGAAATCTTCGTAGCCTTCGGTGTTGATACCGAAACGTCCCAGCGCGCTGACAATGCCCGACGTGACCGTCTGGCCGATGCCGAACGGATTGCCGATGGCCAACACGTAGTCACCGACATTGAGCACATCGGAATCACCGAACTTCAAGGCGGCGAGATCCGGCGCTTCGATCTGCAGCAGCGCGATATCGGTACCGGCATCCGAGCCCACCAGCCGGGCCTGGAACTGGCGACGATCCTTGGTCGTGACCAGCACTTCGCGGGCGTCCTTGACCACGTGGTGGTTGGTGACGACATAGCCTTTCTGAGCGTCGATGATCACGCCCGAGCCGGCGCTGACCTGCGGCTTCTGCCGCTCCGGCGCATTGAAGAAGCGACGGAAGAACGGATCGCGCAACATCGGATTGTCGGCATCCGGTCCGGCGGACAGTACGGCAATGTTCACGACCGCGGGCGTCACCTGCGACAGCAGCGGCGCGAGACTCGGCACCTTGCCGTCGACGGTGATCGGCGGAATGCCGGCCTGCGCAGACGCGTGGATGAACGCAGCACCGAGGAACAGTCCGAAGAATGACGAAAGAAAGATTGATCGCTTCTTGACATCCGGTAGAGAGAAACAACACTGCCGACCGCGGAATATCGGGCCGCGTCAGGCGTTCACTGCGTACAGGCGCCGATCGGACTTGCGCGAAATACGCCCCGAAGCCTTCGGCGACGGATTGCATGCCGGCCCGATCGACATCGAGATGAGTCACCAGACGGATCGTCGACCCGGCGGAATGACGATGCTGCGGCGGCCGGAAGTCGCGCAACGACACGCCGTGCTCGCTGCGATCGTCACGTACACCATGTTCGTCTGGACGCGGTCGACATCGACGGCAACGCCGTCGATCGCTGCCAGTGCGCCCGCCCGCCAGCGGGCGTTGGCGTGATCTTCCGCGAGACGATCGACGTTGTGTTCCAGCGCGTAGAGCCCGGCTGCCGCCGCGACCCCGGCTTGCCGCATGCCGCCACCGAGCACCTTGCGCCACCGACGGGCCTGGTCGATCAGCGAGCGCGGTCCGACCAACAATGAACCCAACGGCGCACCCAGTCCCTTCGACAGACACACCGACACCGTGTCGAAGTGCTTCGCGACCGTTGCCGCGTCGACACCGAGCTTGACGACGGCGTTGAACAGACGCGCGCCATCCAGGTGCAGCGCGAGATTGCGATGCCGTGCGAGCGCTTCCGCGGCCGCCAGATAGGCCATCGGCAACACTTTCCCGGCGTGGGTGTTTTCCAGCGCAAGCAGCTTCGTGCGCGCGAAATGCGAATCGTCGGGCTTGATCGCCTCGACGATCCGGTCGAGGTCGAGCGACCCATCCGGTTCGTTGTCGATCGGCTGCGGTTGGATACTGCCCAGCACCGCCGCACCGCCACCTTCGTATTTGTACGTGTGCGCCTGTTGTCCGACGATGTATTCGTCACCGCGTTGGCAATGGGCCATCAGGCCGATCAGGTTGCTCTGCGTGCCGGTGGCGGCGAACACGGCGGCTTCCTTGCCGAGCCGCTCGGCCACCACCTGTTCCAGCCGGTTGACGGTGGGATCTTCACCGTAAACATCGTCGCCCACTTCCGCGGCCGCCATCGCAGCCCGCATGCCGGGGCTAGGCTTCGTGACGGTATCGCTGCGCAGATCGATGGTTCTCATGGTTGTCGGAACTCCGGAAGAATGGTGGCGAGGGAAATTGTAAACACGTCCGTGTAGGACAAACGATGGGGGTTGCATCCAGCAACGACGCATATAATCGCAGCCGATGTCGCGTTCATTCTTACGGGTGCCGCAGCGATGTGCCGATTGCGCAGGCGTCGATCACCCGGCGACTCCCCCCTGTTTTCGATGGAGCTTTGTTACATCATGAATCGAATTTCATCTGTCGCCGTCACGACGGTCGCATTGATCGCGAGCACCATGCTCCCTTCCCTCGCTGCCGCCCACACCGCACTCGAGGGATACACGCAGTTCGGCAATCGCAGCGTGGTTCGCGACGGCTATGGCGGCTGCGTCCGCACCGGTGACTGGAGTGCCGACAAGATATTCGAAGACTGCGGCGGACCTGCCCCCGCACCGCGGAAAGCCGTCGAGGCGGTTCCGCCTCCGCCGGAGCCGAGAGTCGCCGCGCCGACCCCCGTTCCAGCACCACCGCCAGCTGAAGTGCAGGCACTGCCCGACGAACCGCAAGCGGAGGTGATGCCGGTGCCCGTAGCCGTTCCGGAACCCGCGAAACCGACGCTGACCCTCGAAGCCGAAGCGCTGTTCGACCTCAACAAGGCGGACATCCGGCCGGCCGCGAAATCCAAACTCGATACGCTGATCGCGTCGATGGAAGATGAACCGTACGAAAGCGTGCTCGTGACCGGCCACACCGATCGAACCGGCTCCGCCGCATTCAATCGCAAACTGTCGGCGCGCCGCGCGATGGCCGTCAAGACTTACATGGTCAGCAAAGGTGTGCCGGCCGACAAGATCGTCGCCGAAGGCCGCGGTTCCTCCGAACCGCAGACCACGGCGGAAGCATGTGGGGGTCGGAGCCGGAAAGCGTTGGCGGCGTGCCTGCAACCGGACCGCCGTGTCGAGATCACCGTCAAGCACTGAGCTTGCACGAACCGCCGAGTGGGGTGTCCATCAAAGGTCGCCCCACTCGCGCTGGGCCTTGCGCCACCATATCCACACGAGCTTGCGCTTGCCGACGTCGACTTCACCGACGCCTTCCATTCCCGGTTGAACCGCCTCACCGACCGCTGACAA
>JAHCKV010000155.1 GCA_026125595.1 Burkholderiales bacterium
ATCTTTGCATGCGCAATCGGCAACGCAGGGGAGACATCGCGATGGACACCCCCGTCGTGAACGTGCAGGAACGCCAGCCGCTGCTCCATTTCCGCGGCTGCACGCTGGCGAGCGTGTTTCAATCCGTGCTGGATGCGCGCACCGGACTGACGGTCGCCCATCAGGGCCTGGTGCGATCGTTCGGCGACGGCGAGCGCGTGCTGTCCCCGTGGTCTTTGCTGGCCCATGGTTGTCACGCCGAAGCCCTGTCGCAGCTCCACGAAGCCACCGCGTGGATGCATGCCGCGACGCTGGTCCGGCACGCTGCGATCCCGCCGCTGCTGATCCTGTCGGTGGATCCCGTTTCCGTCGAGAAGCTGCAGATCGGCTTTCCGTGGCGCTTGCGAGCGCAGTTCGCCGCATCCGGCCTCCCCGCCGAGCGCGTGATGCTCGTGCTCGATGATGCGGGCGGGCGTCAGCGCCTGGTGCTGCTCGGGCTGGCCCAGATGCTCCGCGAATGCGGCTTTCGGGTGGGATTGCGATGCCGACCGGATCGCGTGGATGGGCTGCCGCTGCGCGGGTTCGAGCTGTTGCAGGCCCGTTGGGATCCGTCGCCGCTGGCGATCCACGGTTTCGCGCGTCTGGCGCGGCAGGCCGAGCACGTGGGTGCCGTTCCGGCCGCCAGTCACGTGGAGCGGGACGAGGACGTCGCGGCCGCCGTCGCTGCCGGAGCCGTATGGTTGCAGGGGCATGCGGTCGCCCGGCCCGCGGCCGTTCCGACGGAACCGGATACCGTCGAGCCTGCACTGGCGGTATCGTTACAGCCCCGTGAGTCCGATCCCGATAGATTGGTCGTGCCGCCGATCGGATGGAAGGCACCGGCAGTTGCTGCCGGCGCGGCGGGCTTTTGAGGCGTGTTCAAGAGGCCTCGCTTCCGCTTGACCGAAGTGGTGCGCGGGGCGATCCGGCTTCAATCCCAGTCATCGCGGTTCATTCACCATAGAGGAAACAAGCATGGCTCTGAGAATCGGCGACGTCGCCCCGGACTTCGAACAGGATTCGAGCGAAGGCAAGATCAGCTTCCACCAGTGGCTCGGCTCCAGCTGGGGCGTCCTGTTTTCGCACCCGGCGGATTTCACGCCGGTGTGCACCACGGAACTGGGCTACACCGCCAAGCTGAAGGGCGAGTTCGACAAGCGCAACGTCAAGGTGCTGGCGCTCTCGGTCGACACCGTCGAGTCCCACAAGGGCTGGATCCCGGACATCAACGAGACCCAGGGTGTCACGGTGAATTTTCCGATCCTCGCCGACGGCGACCGCAAGGTTTCCACCGTCTACGACATGATTCATCCCAACGCCAGCGCTTCGGCGACGGTACGCTCGGTGTTCTTCATCGATCCGAACAAGAAGGTGCGTGCGACGCTGACGTATCCGGCCAGCACGGGCCGCAATTTCGACGAGATACTGCGCGGGATCGATTCGCTGCAGCTGACGGACTCCAACAGCGTCGCGACGCCGGTGAACTGGAAGAAGGGCGATGAAGTCATCATCGTACCGTCGCTGACCGATCCGGAAGTGCTGAAGCAGAAGTTTCCGCAGGGCTGGCGCGCCGTGAAGCCCTATCTGCGCTACACGAAGGTCTGAAACTGCCTCGACCGCCGGGGACGGATCTCCCGCTCCCCGGCAAACCTGCGACGCCATGGCCGACATCACGATCACCGACAACGCGGTACAGCACCGCTACGAGGCTTCCATCGACGGCCGGCTCGCCGGCTTCTCGGACTACAACCTGCTGACCGACGCGGTGATGTTCACCCACACCGAGGTGCTGCCGGCGTTCGAGGGGCAGGGCGTGGGCTCGGCGATCGCCCGGCATGTGCTCGACGACGCGCGGGCGCGCGGACTGCACGTGATCCCCGTCTGCCAGTTCATCGCCGGCTACATCCGTCGGCACCGGGAATACGTCGATCTGGTCCGGCCCGACATCCAGCGGGCTTTCAAGATCTGACCGCCGCATCGTTCCGGCTGGCAGTCCGGCCGCCCCGATGGGAAAATGGGTCGCTTCCGCCCCAGGCCAGCCGATTCCCGCTCCGATGCCGCCCAGCAAGCTGTACGACGATGTGATCCTCGATCACATCCGCAACGCCCGGAACTACCACGTACCGGCCCAGCCCCACGTGACGGGTGAAGCCATCAATCCGCTGTGCGGCGACACGTTCCAGGTGCACGTCGTGCTCGACGGCGAGCGCATCGTCGAGGTCGGCTTCCAGTGCGAATGCTGTGGCATCTCGATGGCATCGGCATCCATCATGACCGGGTGGGTCCGGAACCGGACGCGAGCCGAAGCGCTGCAGATCCGCCGGACGTTCATCGAGGCCGTCTCGGCCCGGTCGGTCGAGCCGATCGCCCAGGGGCCGTCCGACCACACCGCGGTCTTGCAGGTGGTGCAGGCCAGTCCCGCCCGGGACGGTTGCGCGATGCTGGCGTGGACGGCTCTCGAAACGGCGTTGACCGCTTGCGAAGCGCCCCAATCTGTCTGATTCAACGGGGTCGACCGGCCCCACCGTCCGCCGAGGCAATCCCATGACCCGCGCCACCCCCATCGACGACGCCCTGGCCACGATCCGCCGTGGTCGCTTCGCGGTCGTCGTGGACAACACCACCACCGAAGGCCGCGGCTGGATCATGGTGGCGGCCGAGCACGCCAATCCGGCCGAAACCGCGTTCATGGTCCGCCATTCCGATGGGCTGGTCCGCGCCGTGATCTCGGATGTCCAGTTCGATGCGCTGCGACTGACGCCCCATCCGCAGCTCGATGCCCGGGCCGCAGCGGCACCGTGGCAGGCGTCCGCCGATTTTCGGGGTGGCCGCTCTTCATCCACGGTGGACCGGAGCCGGACGCTGCGCGCACTCGCCGATCCGGCGGCGCGCGCCGAAGATTTCTCCAGCCCCGGCCACGTGTTCGTCGTGCGCTGCGCCGAAGGCGGCGTGCTCGCCCATTCCGCCGGTGCGGAAGCCGCGTTCGATCTGGTGCGACTGGCCGGCTTGCGACGGTGTGCCGCGTTCGCCGAACTGTGCGATATCGACGGCGTG
Organism: Burkholderiales bacterium; assembly: GCA_026125595.1. Lineage (GTDB taxonomy): Bacteria > Pseudomonadota > Gammaproteobacteria > Burkholderiales. The sequence continues at coordinate 3,073 of JAHCKV010000155.1, forward strand.
CCGCTGCGCAACGAGGGGCTGTGCGCGTTCGCGCAGGAGCACGGCCTGCCGTTGGTGACGACGACCGGGCTGGCCGAATACCGCTGGCGGGTCGAGCGCCTGGTGGAGCGGTTGTCGGCCGCCCGGCTGCCGACCAAGCACGGCGATTTCACGATCCGCAGCTATCGCATCGTGGCCGATCCGCTGGAGCAGGTCGCGCTGGTGCATGAAGGCTGGACGCCGGATGCGCCCGTGCTGGTCCGCGTGCATTCGGAATGCCTGACCGGCGACATTTTCGGCTCGTCGCGCTGTGATTGCGGCGAGCAACTGGAGCTCGCGCTGGATCGCATCGCCGTCGAGGGCGGCGTCGTCGTGTACCTGCGCGGGCACGAGGGACGCGGCATCGGACTTTCGTCCAAGCTGTCGGCCTACGTGCTGCAGGACAAGGGCTATGACACCGTCGAGGCCAACGAGCGGCTCGGGCTCCCGGTCGACGCGCGCAGCTATGCGGCGGCGGCGCAGATCCTGCGCGATCTGGGGTGCACGCGGATCCGGCTGCTGACCAACAATCCGGCGAAGGTCGCGGCACTAACGGCGCTCGGCATCACCGTCGACGAGCGGGTGCCGGTGATCGGACGCACGACGGTCGACAACGCCCACTATCTGGCCACCAAACGGTACAAGCTGGGTCACGCGCTCGAGGCGATCGAGTCACCGACGCGGACCGAGTAGTACGGCCGGCGACCCCGGGCTCGCCGTACTGGCGCATGGCTTGCTTTTCGAGCCCGGGGCATCGACCGGTCCGTCGGTATCCTCGGGGTCGACCGCTCGTGTACGGAATCTCCTATTTCCCTGGGTAGTCTCCGGAGCTTGTCATGGGGGCTGCACCGTGGCGGACCGCATTCGGAGTTGAAGCGTGGTCGGCGTCGGCCGATAAACGATACTCTTGCGTGATCCTTTCCCGGGGGTGTCCGAGCCATGCCGCAGACAGAGCGTCCGTTGCGTTCGCTCGCGATCTTCGGCCTGGCCGCTCTCGCTGCTGTCCTATCCACCGCGTGGACCCGCGGACTCACGGTCGATCCCGCCGTCGGGTCGGGGATCTGGTCCTGGCGGGCGTTCGGCGGCAACCTGCTGTTGTTCTTCGGCATCGTGCTTGCGGTGACGTGGCTCGCCACGCCAAGGCGCCATCGCCTTGCGCGCGCGCCGGCCCGGCCCGACCCGATCGGCGCTGTTCCCGCCAGCGACCCCGCCGACATGAGTTCGGATCTGCTGCAGGCCCTGCTTGCGACGAGCCCCGCCGGCATGGGCCTGTCGACGTTCGACGGCAAGGCCCGCTACGTGAGCCAGAACTGGACGGACATGATGGGCTACACGCTGGCCGATCTGCCGGACGGCAACATGATCCACATCTACGACGACCCGGCCGACCGTGAAGCCTATGTCGCGCTGCTGAAGCGGGAAGGCCGGGCCAGGAACCACGAGCTGCGGTTGCGTCGCAAGGACGGATCCCTGCTGTGGGTGATCCTCGACGGTACCGTCGTCAATGTCGGCGGGGAGACGCTGATCGTGGCGTGGGTCTACGACATCGATGCGCTGAAGCAGCGCGCCGACCAGATCCGGACCGTGGCGGAGCAGGAACAGCGGGCGATCCTCGACGCATCACCGATGGGAATCGCGTTCGTCGCCGACGACCGGATGCTGCGCTGCAATCAGATGCTGGTGACGTTGTTCGGCTACCCGGACAGGGGCGCGCTCGAAGCGGTGTCGCTGGCCGCCCTGTTCTCCGATCGGGCGGATCTCGTTCGACTGGCGCGGCGGTCGGCGCGTCGTCTCGGCAAGGGGGAGCGGTATCGCGGCGAGTGGCGCCTGGTCAACGCGGACGGCACGACGTTCTGGGCAGACCTGACGGCGATGCGGCTCGCGGTGCCCGGCGGCACGAGCGTCACGATGTGGATGGTCGAGAACGTCACCGAGCGCAAGGAACGTGAGCGGCGAATCGCCGATCGCGAGGCGTTGTTCGGCCTGCTGCTGGAGTCGAGCCCAGCCGGCCTGGCGCTGACGACCCATGACGGGCAGATGCGGTTCGCGACGGAAATGTGGAAACGGTCGTGCGGCGTCGACGACGAGTCCTTCCGTGCGATCGAAGCCGGCCAGCTGTATGCGGATCCGGCCGACCGAGCGGCCTATCTCGAGGTCCTGCAGCGCGACGGACAGGTCATCGACCGCGAGATCCGCGCACGGCATCGCGACGGACACGATTTCTGGTCCCGCGTCAGTTCCAAGCTCGTGCGGGTCGGCAACGAAACGCTGATCGCCGCCTGGATGCAGGACATCAGCTGGCGCAAGGAACGCGATCGGCTGCTCGAGGAGGCGCAGACCGCGCTGCGCGTCGCCGTCGACGAACATCGCGCGATCTTCGAGACCAGCAGTGTCGGCATCGTGTTCCTGAAAAATCGCATCGTCATACGGTGCAACCGCCGGCTCGAGGAGATCTTCGGCTACCCGCCGGGTGGGCTCGACGGAGTGCCGGCCCGTGTCTGGTATGACTCCGACGAAGCCTATGCCGAGGCGGGAAAGGGATACGCGACTGCGCTGGCCGGCCTGATCAGCGTGCGGGAGCAACGTCTCGTGCGGCGCGATGGCAGCAAGTTCTGGGCGCGCGTGTCCGGCCGTGCCATCGATCCGACGGATCCGGCCCGGGGCTTCGTCAGCATCTATGAGGATTTCACCGTGCAGCGCGAGGCCATCGAAGCGCTGCGGATCGCTAACGACGAGCAGAACGCGATCTTCAAGGCGGCGACGTCGGGCATCGCGTTGATCAAGGATCGCATCATCGGCAGCTGCAATCGGCAGCTGGAAGCGTTGTTCGGATACGGCCCGGGAGAGTTCCGCGGCAAACCCACGCGGCTCTGGTATGCCACGGACGAAGAACACGCCGCGATCGGTCGGGAGATCCGCATCGACTTCGGTCGCGGTGAAGCCCATCGCAGCGAACGTCAGGTGATCCGCAAGGACGGCACGCCGTTCTGGTGCCGGTTCAGCGGCCGTCTGCTGGACCCGGCGGAGCCCGACCGCGGTGCGGTCTGGATGGTCGAGGACGTGACCGATGAGCGCGAAGCGGCGGCGGCGTTGTTGCGGGCGAAGGAACTGGCGGAGCAGGCCACGCGGGAGAAGTCGATGTTCCTCGCGAACATGAGCCACGAGATCCGCACGCCGATGAACGCGATCATCGGGCTGTCGCATCTGGCGCTGCAGACGGAGCTGACGGCGCGCCAGCGTGACTACGTGAAGAAGGTGCACGACGCCGGCACATCGTTGCTCGGCATCGTCAACGACATTCTCGATTTCTCGAAGGTCGAGGCCGGCAAGCTCGATGTCGAATCGACCCGTTTCGTGCTCGATCAGATGCTCGATCGGGTGTCGTCGCTGGTGGCGCAGCGGGCCTACGACAAGGGGCTGGAGCTGTTGTTCGATGTGGCGCCCGACGTGCCGCAAGGGTTGCTCGGCGACCCGCTGCGGCTGGGCCAGGTGCTGATCAATCTGGTGGGGAATGCGATCAAGTTCACCGAGCGTGGACAGATCGAGGTGCGGGTTCGTACCCTTGCGCTCGTCGGCGATCGGGTGGATCTGCATTTCGAGGTACACGACACCGGCATCGGCATGAGCGAGGATCAATCGGCGCGGCTGTTCCGGGCGTTCACGCAGGTCGACGGGTCGGCGACGCGCAAGTACGGCGGCACCGGCCTGGGGTTGACCATTTCGAAGCGATTGGTGGAGTTGATGGGAGGGCGGATCGGCGTGCAATCGGTATCGGGGCAGGGGAGCACGTTTGCGTTCAACGTGCAGCTGGGCATCGACGAGCATGTCGCCGTGCGGCAGCGCGTGCTGCCGAAGGAACTCAATGGCATGCGCGTGCTGGTCGCGGACGACAACGCCGCTGCGCGGGAGATCCTGTCCGAGCAGCTGCGCGTTCTGTCGTTCGACGTCAGCGCCGTCGAATCCGGCGCGACGGCATTGCAGGCGCTGCGCGATGCGGACCGGGACGGGCCGTTCGGCGCGCTGTTCCTGGACTGGAAGATGCCCGGCATGGACGGCGTCGAGACCGCGCGGCGCATGGGCACGGATCCGCCGTTGCGCCATCCGCCGCGCGTCATCATGGTGACGGCGTTCGCCCATGAAGAGGTGCGTACCGAAGCCGAGGCGGCGGGTATTCACGCGTTCCTGTCCAAACCGGTCGGGCGGTCGGCGCTGGTCGATACCTTGGTGGGATTGTTCGCGCCCCAGCACGGTACGGTCGCGGCCCAGGCGATGCCACTGTCGGCGACGCGACCCGATCTGACGGGTGTGCGCGTGCT
>JAHCKV010000156.1 GCA_026125595.1 Burkholderiales bacterium
GATCGAGAATTCGGCGCGGTGCGTGTTGCCGGTCACGTCCACCAGCAGATTGCGCAGCAGACGATCGACCAGCCACGGTTCGGGCACTTCCTTTCCCGGTTGCGTCAGCCGCGCCATTTCCTGGAAGGCGATGTCGAGTTCGTACAGCGCATCGTCGCGGGCCTCGTCGACCCGCGGTGCCTGACTGGTCGGCCCGATGAACATGCCCGAGAACAGATACGACAGCGCGGGATGGTTCTGCCAGTAGGTGATCAGACTGCGCAGCAGATCGGGACGCCGCAGCAGCGGGCTGTCCGCCGGCGTCTGGCCTCCGACCGTGACATGGTTGCCACCGCCGGTGCCGGTATGCCGGCCATCGAGCTGGAACTTCTCGGTCGACAGCCGCGCGAGTCGCGCTTCGTCGTACAGCACGCGGGTGTTGTCGACCAGCTCGCGCCAGCTCGTCGCCGGATGCACGTTGACTTCGATGACGCCGGGATCGGGCGTGACGAACAGCCGCGTGATCCGCGGATCGGACGGCGGCAGGTAACCCTCGATGCGCACCGGCACGTTGCATCGGACGGCCGCGTCCTCGATGCGGCCGATCAGATCGACCCAGTCGTCCACCGCCGGCAGCGGCGGCAGGAACACGTTCAGGCGTCCGTCGCGGACCTGCACGCACAGCGCGGTGCGGATGATCTCGCGGGCCGACTCGCCGATCTTCGGGGACGACGCGGCCGGTGGTTCACCACCGTCCGGCAGCGCGGCCGCGATTTCCGGGAATGCCGGCGGCGCGGGCAGTTCGGGTCTGGCTGCGAACGGGTCGGCTTCCTCCGCCGGTTCCACGTCTTTCGGGGCGACCCACGGCAGTGACGACAGCGGCAACCGGTACCCCATCGGCGAATCGCCGGGCAACAGGAACAGATGCTTGCGCCGCAACGGCCACGGCGAACTTGTCCAGCGTCGCTCGCCCGCCGCTCCGGCCTCGGCCTTCAGCGGCACGACCCAGCCTTCGATCTCGCCGAGCTCCTCGTCCAGCAACCGCGCGAGCTTCGAGCGCACCGCCGGATCCTTCACGTCGTGCTGCAGCGGATCGACGTTGACGGCAGCCTGCCGTTCGTCCTGCACCGCCGGCCACACGTCTTCGTAGGCGGGAATCGCGAAATCGGCGTGCAGGCCGAGCAAGGCCGTCAGCGTCTGCGTGAACGCGCGAGCCTCGGCGCGACCGGATCTGCCTTCGGCATCGCCGGCCAGCAACGCCGGATGCCGCCACAACGGCTTGCGGTCGGTGCGCCACAGGACGCCGAGCGCCCAGCGCGGCAGCGGCTCGCCGGGATACCACTTGCCCTGCCCGTGATAGAGCAATCCGCCGGTCGCGAAATGCGTCTTCAACCGTTCCAGCAACTCGCCGGCGAGCACGCGCTTGTGATCGCCGAGCGCGCCGTAGTTCCATTCGTAGCCATCCATGTCGTCGACCGACACGAACGTCGGTTCGCCGCCCATCGTGAGCCGGACATCCCACGCACGCAGTTGCGTGTCGACCAGTTCGCCGAGCCGGTCGATGGCCTTCCACTGCTGTTCGTCGAACGGTTTGGTGACGCGCGGATCTTCATGTATCCGCGTCACGCGCATCTCGAATCCGAACTCCACGTCGGCCACGTCGGTATAACCGGTCACCGGCGCCGCACTGGACGGCTGGGCGGTGGCGGCCAACGGAATATGGCCCTCGCCGGCGAAGAGTCCCGAGGTCGCATCCATGCCGACCCAGCCGGCGCCCGGCAGATAGACCTCGGCCCACGCATGCAGGTCGGTGAAATCGGCCTCGGGACCGCTCGGGCCGTCGAGCGCCTTCACGTCGGCGGTGAGCTGCACGAGATAGCCGGACACGAACCGGGCGGCCAGACCCAGGTGCCGCAGCACCTGGACCAGCAGCCAGCCGGAATCCCGGCAGGAGCCGCAGGCCTTCTCCAGCGTTTCCTCGGGTGTCTGCACACCGGGTTCCATCCGCACGATGTAGCGGGTCTGCCGCTGGATCCGGCTGTTCAACTCCACCAGCAGATCGACGGTCGGCTGTGGCTTGCCCAGACATTCGCGCCGGAAGTTCTCGATCCATGCGGCGAGTCGCGGCGTCAGCGGATCGGTCTCGAGGAACGGTGCCAGCTCGCGCCGCGTGATGTCGGCGTAGCCGAACGGATACGACTCCGCCGACTTGTCGAGGAAGAAGTCGAACGGATTGATGACCGTCATGTCGGCCACCAGATCGACGACGACCTTCAACTCCCGTGTCTTTTCCGGAAACACCAGCCGCGCGACGAAATTGCCGTACGGATCCTGCTGCCAGTTCAGGAAATTCTTCTCCGGCGTGACCTTCAGCGAATAGCTTTCGATCGGCGTGCGGCAGTGGGCCGCCGGACGCAACCGGATCTCGTGCGGACTGAGGTTGACCGGCCGGTCGAAGCGATAGCGGGTCTCGTGATACAGGGCGACTCGGATGGTCATCTGGACATCTCGTGCGAAGCAGCGCTGGCGACGGCAGTGCCGAAGCGAACCCGAAGGTGCCGGGCACCTTCGGGGACGAAAATCATGGCGTCGGCCGGCCGCCGATCAACGCAGCCAGTCCGGGTTCGGCAACTCGCCGAAGACCCGGCGCAGCCCGCCGCCCCAGCCCTGTCGCAGCAAGCTGAAGTACGGATCGCCGTCCACGATGCGCTTGTGCGTGCCGACCCGCAGTGCATCGCGCGGATACCACAGCATCTCGATCGGCAGTCCCACCGAAATGTTCGAGCGGATCGTCGAATCGAACGAAATCAGCACGCACTTCGCGGCCTCGGCGACCGGTGTCGCGCTGGTCACGACGCGGTCGAGCACGGGCTTGCCGTACTTGCTCTCGCCGACCTGGAAATAAATGTTGTCGGCGGTCGCCTCGATGAAATTGCCCTGGGCGTAGATGTTGAACAACCGCGGCCGCTCGCTGCCGATCTGTCCGCCGAGCAGCAGCGTCGCGTTGAAATCGATGTTGCCCTGCATCAGGTACGGCCCGTCGCGGCGTTGCATCTCTCGCAATGCGTCGCCGACCATGCTGGCCACATCGTACAGGCTGTCGGCGTTCCAGATCGTTTCGGCGTCCGGCTCCGCATGCACGTGCCGGTCGAGAATGTTGATGACCCCCTGCGTGATGGCGAGATTGCCGGAAGATAGCAGCACCAGGACGCGATCGTCCTTGCGCTCGTAGATCTTCATCTTGCTGAACGTGGCGATATGGTCCACGCCCGCGTTGGTGCGCGAGTCGGATGCAAACAGCATCCCCGAATCGAGCAACATGGCCACGCAATACGTCACGGAAACCCCCGGTGCGTCGTGTTTTGATGTTGACACTGCATCCGGCGTGGAAGCGGGAATGTTTCGCCCCGCCGATCCGCCGGTCGTCATGCAGCGGTTGCCTGTGTCGTCAACGAGAAGAAGGCCCGATTGACCTCCGCCCCCAGACGGCCGGTCCGCTTGAGGAAGTCGGTGAGGTACTCATGCAGCCCACCCTCGAAGATCGTGTCGATCTGACCGAACTGCAGGCCGGCATGGAGTTCCCCCGCGAGTCGTACCGCTTCGAGCGATCGACCGTGTGAAAGGGACTGCAGAATCTCGTAGACCTCCCGCAAGCAGGTGTGCAGGCTGCGCGGCATGTCCGGCCGCAGGATCATCAGTTCCGCCACACGCCGCGGCGTGATGACGGTCCGGTACACCTTGCGATACGACTCGAATGCCGACAGCGAACGCAGCACCGCTGCCCACTGATAGTAATCCACTGCGCCGCCCACGTCGTCGACGCTGGGCAGCAACACGTGGTATTTCACGTCGATGATCCGCGCCGTGCTGTCGGTGCGTTCGATGAAGGTGCCCAACCGGTTGAAGTGGAACGCTTCGTCGTGCAGCATCGTGCCGACGGTGACGCCGCGGAACAGATGGGAGCGCTCCTTGACCCATTCGAAGAATGCCAGCGCGCGATCGGACGACAGGTCCGCATCGGTCATCTTCTGCATCTCGAGCCAAGTGGCGTTGATCACTTCCCACATCTCGGAGGTGATGCTGCCGCGGATCGCGCGGGCGTTCTCCCGGGCCGCCCGGGCACAGGACACGATACTCGACGGATTGTCCGGATCGAGGGACATGAAATGCAGCACGCCGGGTCCGTCGACCTGACTGTAGCCACCCTTGAAGGGGTACAGCGTGCCGGTGATGTTGAGCGGTGCGTACCACTCCTGGTCGGCGAGCTGCGCGTCCTTCGGGACCAGCGACATCCGGAAGGTCACATCGAGAATGCGCGCCGTGTTCTCCATCCGCTCGACGTAGCGCGCCATCCAGTAGAGATTCGCCGCGGTGCGACTCAGCATGACGTTGCTCACTCCAGCACCCAAGTGTCCTTGGTGCCGCCGCCCTGGGACGAGTTGACCACCAGCGAGCCTTCACGCAGCGCCACGCGGGTCAGCCCACCGGGGCACATGACGATTTCCTTGCCCGACAGCACGAACGGGCGCAGATCGATATGTCGTGGCGCCACGCCCTGGTCGACGAAGATCGGGCAGGTCGACAGCGCGAGCGTCGGTTGGGAGATGAAGTTCTCGGGCGCATCGAGGATCCGCTGCCGATAGGCTTCACGGTCCCGCTCGGAACTGGTCGGTCCGATCAACATGCCGTAGCCGCCGGAGCCGTGGACCTCCTTGACGACCAGCTCCGACAGATGGGCGAGCGTGTAGTCCAGGTCTTCCTTGATGTTCAGTTGATAGGTGGGCACGTTGCCGAGCAACGGCTCTTCGCCGAGGTAGAACCGGATCATCTCGGGCACGAACGGATAGACCGACTTGTCATCGGCGACGCCGGTGCCGATCGCGTTGCACAGCGTCACGCGTCCGCGGCGATACGCTTCAACCAGCCCCGGCACCCCGAGCATCGAATCCGGCCGGAACGCCTTCGGATCGAGGAAATCGTCGTCGATGCGTCGGTAGACCACGTCGACCCGCTGCGGGCCGGACGTCGTGCGCATGTAGACCGTGTCGTCGGACACGAACAGATCGGCGCCTTCGACCAGTTCGATGCCCATCTGCTGCGCGAGGAACGCGTGCTCGAAGTACGCGCTGTTGAACTGCCCCGGCGTCAGGATCACGACGACCGGATTCTCCACGTGGGACGGCGCCACCGCGCGCAGCGTGTCGAGCAGCAGATCGGGATAGTGCTCCACCGGCGCCACCGGCTGGCGACCGAACAGTTCGGGCACGAGCCGCATCATCATCTTGCGGTTCTCGAGCATGTACGACACACCCGACGGCGTGCGCAGATTGTCTTCGAGCACGTAGTACTCGCCGGCGCCGGCCCGCACCAGATCGACACCGGCAATGTGCGCGTAAATGCCGGTCGGCACGTCGAGGCCGACCATTTCGGGCCGGAACTGGCGGTTGCCGGTGATACGGTCCGCCGGGATCTTGCCCGCCTTCAGGATTTCCTGGCCGTGGTAGACGTCGTGCAGGAACAGGTTCAGTGCCTTGACGCGCTGGCGCAGACCGTTCTCGAGCATCCGCCATTCCTCGCCCGGAATGATGTGCGGCAGCATGTCGAACGGAATCAACCGCTCGGCGCCGGCTTCTTCGCCGTAGACCGCGAACGTGATGCCGACGCGATGGAACAGCATGTTGGCGGCGTCGCGCATCTGCCGGATCCGCTCCGGTGGTGTCGTCGCGATCCAGTCGGCGAGCGGCTGGTAATGACCGCGCACCTTGCCATCGGCGAGATACATCTCGTTGTAGTAAGAATCAAACGACATCTTCATGGTCTCCCCGGCCGTTGCCCGGCTTCGGTCAGCCACCCGAGTGCAACGCGTATGCCGAGCCGACGGCGATTCGGAGCATTCGTCTCAACCTCATGATCGACCACCGATTTCTGCGGCATCGACGAACCGTGCATCGCCACCTCTCCGGCACTGCGCACCGGATCGACGCGGCCCAGTGGATGCGAGCACCAATTCGGAGCGCACCGGTGGTCGCGATGCGCCATCAGGTGTGCAACGCGCGAACGGTGCGCACCAGGGTCTGTGCGACGAGTTCGAGCTGCTTGCGGAAGTGGTCGTCCTTCAAGGTGCCGTCCGGCGCGAAAACCTCATGGGCCTTCGGCACCGCTACCCGCTTCGGCACGACCCAGCAACCCAGGTGGATCAGCGTGTTGCGCGTCGTCTCGAGGGAGCGCAGCGCGGCGAACTGACCGGGCGATGCGGAGCACAGCGCGACGACCTTGCCGTCGTAGGGCACGAGACCGGATTCGTCGCCGTGCTGCCGCGAGATCCAGTCGAACGCGTTCTTCAGCACACCGGGGATGGACCCGTTGTATTCGGGACAGGACAGCAGGAAACCGTGGTGCGAGATCAGCAGATCTTTCAGCCGGCGCGCATTCGGCGGCAAGCCCTCCGCCGTCTCCAGATCTTCATCGAACAGCGGCAACGGAAAATCGCGCAGGTCGATGAATTCCACGTCGGCACCGGCGGCGCGGGCGTAGTCGGCCCCGGCCCGGGCGAGCTTCTTGTTCAGCGATTCGGTGCGGAGGCTGCCGGCAAAGGCGAGGAGTCGAGGCGTCATGGCAGTCAGGAGCGCAGGTTACGCCCCGATGATAACCGCCGGCCACCGGATTGGGGGCCCGGCGCACCGCCGGTCGGTGTCAGGCCAGCAGACTGACGTGGGCGGCGACGACCCGCCAGCCCGCCGGCGAACGCCACCACGTCTGGCTTTGCCGACCGATCGCGGTGGTCGTCGTGCGACGGAACTCCGTGTTGGCGGTTGCGAAATCGGTGCCAAAGGTCGTGATCACCGTGTGCTGCAGCGTGCGCGCCAGGTTCAGCGGCGAACGCCCCTTGCGGAATGCCGCGATGGCTTCGTAACCGTAGAGGTTCTCGGTGGCGCCGTAGCGGATCGTGAACGGGCTGTTCCAGAACAGGCTGTCCAGCGCCTCGACGTCGTTGCCGACCAGCGCCCGCTCGTATTGCGCGAACGCCGCCGTCACTTCGGCCAGCACGTCCGGCAGGTTGATCGCCAGTGCGGTCACGGCACCACCCGGGCGCGGACGGCACCGATCCGTTCGAGGTGGGCCGCAACCCGCAGCGCGAGGTCTTCCCGCCACGGTGCAGCGATGACCTGCACACCGATCGGCAACGGGTCGCCGGTTTCGACCGGCACCGCCACCACGGGCAGTCCGACGAACGAGATCGGCTGCGTGAACAACCCCATGCTGGCCCGCAGCGGCAATCGCCGGCCGCCGAGATCGAACCATTCGTCGCCGAGCACCGTCGCCGGCACCGGTGTGGCCGGTGCCAGCAGCACGTCGTAGCGCTCGAACACTTCCTGCATCCGCGCCGCGAACC
>JAHCKV010000157.1 GCA_026125595.1 Burkholderiales bacterium
GCTCAGTTGCGCCGGCCGACCCATGGCGCCATTGCCGCCGCCGCGCGCTCGTTCTCGCAGGTCGGCCGCCGCCGTCGGCGACGCGGCAGCGGCTGCCACCAGACTGTGACGACTCATGTCGAAAGCGCCTCGGTCGGGACGGTGGCCGGTACCGACTTCGCCGTCAGGTGTCGCGCCATGCGCAACGCGAAGCCCGGCACCGTGCGATCCCAGGGCGTGAACCGGGGCAACTGGAAGCGGTCGGAGTCGGAATCGGCAAAGCCCGTTGCCGTGCTGACGGCGGCGGCGAATCCTGCGGCGCGAACCAGGGCGACATCGCGTCCCCGATAGTCCTTCCCCGGTCGACCATTCGGATAGGCGAACAGCGTCACAGGCCGGTCGATGAGGGACTCCAGCGACTGCTTCGACACGCTGATCTCGTTGCGTGCTGTTTCTTCGCTTTCGGACGCCAGAATCGGATGGCGGTGCGTGTGCGCGCCGATCGTGATCAGCGGAGAGCGGGCGAGGTCGCGCAGTTGGGGTGTCGTCAACATGAGGTCGGTGCGGGGCGGTGTGCCCGCACGCCGCGCAATGGCGAGTGCGAGCGGTGTGCGTTGTTCCAGCGGACGATACTTGACCAGCGGCAACAGTGTTTCGATTGCGCGCAACCGGGCATCGGCATCGTCGAGGGCGACGGCGGGCAAACCTTCCGCCGTGAGGTCCAGCGACGACGCGGTGCAGTTACGGATCGATTCGATGACGACATCATTCCACATGCATCCACCGTCGAGGTAGCCGTCGGCGATGAATATCGTGGCTGGAAGCCGATGCCGTTCCAGCAGCGGTAGCGCGAGCGTCAGGTTGTCGGCATAGCCGTCATCGAACGTGATGCTGGCTGCGGCGGGTGGCAGCGTTCCATCGGCCAGAAGGCGCACCGCCTCGTCCAGCGGCAGGACGGTGAACCAGCGGCGCAGGAAACCGAGCAGCGCGTCGAATCGCGGCACATCCGGTTCCGTCGGCGCGAACGGGTCCGGCCGGGCCTTGATGCTGTGAAAGATGAATATGTTGAGCTTGCCGCGACCGATCAGGCCGTAGGGCGTCCAGACGGGCATCGGGATGTTCTTCTTCAGACCAGGACTTCGACCGGATGCGGATGGCTCAGGAACTGCAGCGGACTGGACGTGTAGCCGTAGGCACCGGACAACATGACGCAGACGTAGTCTCCGACGTCCGCTTTCGGCAGTTGCAGTCGATCGCCGAGGAGATCGAGCGGTGTGCACAGCGGGCCGACGACGGATGCTTCTTCTTCGGCGGGGGCATCGGCGCGATTGCCGATCACGACCGGATAGTTCTTGCGGATCACCTGTCCAAAGTTGCCCGACGCTGCGAGATGATGGTTGAGTCCGCCATCCGTCACGAGAAACACCTGGCCGCGGGAGATCTTGCGGTCGACGATCCGGGTCACGTAGATCCCGCCATGCGCGACCAGATAGCGGCCCAGTTCGACCATCAGTCGCGCTTCCGGCAATCGCACCCGTGCATCGGCTGCGATGGCGCGCAGATTGTCGGCGACCGGACGAACGTCGAGCGATTGATCACCGGGGAAGTACGGCACTCCGAAACCACCGCCGAGATTGAGCATCCGCACCGGCGACGGCGCGGACTCGGCAAGGCGTACCGCCAGTTCGAGCGTTTTTCGCTGCGCATCGCAGATCGCTTCGGCCTTCAGGTTCTGCGAACCGCTGTACACGTGGAAACCGCGGAATTCGATCGGCAGCCGCCCGATCTCCCGCAGCAGTTCCGGAACGGTTTCGGCATCGACACCGAACTGCTTCGGCCCGCCGGCCATCTTCATGCCCGAGGCTTTCAGTTCGAAGTCCGGATTGACCCGCACCGCGACGCGGGGTTTCACGCCGAGCGCCTTTCCGGCGGCCACCAGCGCTTCCAGTTCGCGCGGCGATTCGAGATTGATGGTCACGCCGGAAGCCACGGCCTGCCACAGTTCGATGGGGCGCTTGCCGGGGCCGGCGAAACTCATTTCGGCCGGATCGGCACCGGCGTCCAGCGCGACTTTCATTTCGCCGGCGGAGGCCAGATCGAGTCCTTGAACCAGTCCGACCATGGTCTGCACCAGGGCCGGCATCGGATTGGCCTTCATCGCGTAATGCAGATCGACATCCGCCGGCAAAAGTGCGCGCAGACCCCGTACGTGAGCCGCGATGATGCCGCGGTCGTAGGCAAAAAATGGGGTCGATCCGACGCGGGCCGCGAGTCGTTCGAGCGGCATGCCGCCGACGACGAGTTGGCCGTTCTCGACGGGGAACGGGTTGGTGACGACGGTACCGTCGGTCAACGACGGATGGGCGGCGTTCATGATTGGGGGACGCTTTCGAAGATCGAGCGGAATTCGTCCGCGAGACGCTTGCGATCGATCTTGCCGTTCGGATTGCGCGGCAGACTTCCCGTGCGGATCTCGACATGCCGCGGCACCATGTAACCGGGCAATGTCTTCTGGCACGTCGCCTTGATCGCGGCAGCGTCGGTATCCGGCTGCGAGGGAATCACCACCAGCACCACGGCTTGGCCCAGTTGATCGTGCTCCACGCCGAGCGCCACCACTTCCGAAACGAGGCCCGTGCGATAGACAACTTCTTCGATCTCGGTGGGGCTCACGCGATAACCGGAGGTCTTGATCATCTCGTCGCGGCGTCCGACGAAGTACAGGAAGCCTTCTTCGTCCGCGTACACGGTGTCTCCGGAGAACACGGCGTACTCCGGCAGCACGTAGCCGGATTCGCGTCCCGGCAGCGGCTTGTAGCGTTCGGCGGTCTTTGCCGGATCGTTCCAGTAACCCATGCCGACCAGGGCACCGCGGTGGACCAGTTCCCCCGGTTCGCGTGGCGCACAGGGCGTGCCGTCGTCACGCAGCACGAGGATCTCGGCGTTGGGGATCGCCTTGCCGATGGAGTCGGGACGGCGGTCCACTTCCTCCGGCGGCAGATAGGTGGAGCGGAAGGCTTCCGTCAAGCCATACATGAGGAACGCCTGGGTCTTCGGCAGGCGGGCGCGCAGCGCGTCGAGCGTCGTGCGCGGCATGCGCCCACCGGTGTTGGCGATGTAGCGCAGATGATCGGTGACGGTTTCCGCCCATGGATGCTGGATCAACTGGAACCACAGAGGCGGAACCGCCGTCAGTCCGGTGATCCGTTCGCGCGTCAGGGCGTTGATCGCGTCCTTGGGCAGGAAATAGTTGTGCAGCACCGCGCAGGCGCCGGTGTGGAAGCTGGTCGTCAGTTGGCTGAATCCGGCATCGAACGACAGCGGCAGCACGGCGAGCAGTCGATCGTCGGCGTGGTTCTTCAGATAGCTCGATACGCTGATGCCGCCCCAGACGATGTTGCGCTGGGACAGCATGACGCCCTTGGGGCGCCCCGTGCTGCCGGATGTGTAGAAGATCGCGGCGAGATCGGTATCGATCACGCGGTGCACCGGCCGGACGGCATCGGAACCGGTCGTGATCTCCTGCCAGGTGATCGTGTGCAAATGCGCCACCGGTGCGGCGGCGGGAGCATCGACCGTCACGACGGTGTGCAGATCTTCGCAATCGGCCAGGGTTTCGGCCAGCAGCGCGAGGCGATCGGTGGACGTGATCAGCACGCGGACATTGCAGTCCCGCAGAATGTGCCCGACCTGATCGGCCTTGAGCAGCGGATTGACCGGTACGAACACGAGTCCTGCAGCGGCAGCGCCGAACATGCCCGTCACGGTTTCCCGGCGCTTGTCGAGATAGACCGCGACCCGCTCTCCCCGCGACAGATGCAGTCGCAGCAGTCCTTGGGCCAAAGCCGAGCATTCGGCATGCAGGTCGGCGTAGGACACGGCATGTCCATCGGCCTGCAGGGCCGGGCGGATGTCGCGTCCTTCGGGGCGAAGCAGGTCGGAAACGATGGTGCGGGTGCTGGAGGTCATCGATCGGTCGGAGGTGTCGGGTTGAGCTGCGAAGGGGCGACGGGCGAATCGGTCGCGTTCGGTGCGCTGACGTGCAGGATCGGTCGTCGTTCCGCCGTCATGCCCAGGTGGATGAACGGCGGGTGGCCCAGCAGCGTGAGCTGGATGGGGCCCGCAATGACATACAGGCTGGAGCCCACGTGCGCGGCATCGAGTCGGGCGTGACTGCGCAGGGATTCGGGCGCAAACGCCGATATCCGGCTGATCGACCAGCGCACACCACGGGCGTGCAATGTCGCATTCATGGCGTCCCAAAGTCGGATGAACACGCGCCCGAGGCGATACTCCGGTGCGACCCAGATATCGAAGTCCCACGCGGCGCGACCGGCCGGCGTCGGCACGAATCGCGTACGGACGTCGTCTTCTTCGTAGGGTCCGATCACGGCCCATTGGAAGCCCACGAACTTTCCCTTCATGAATGCGCCGAGGCAGAACGCGCCGTCACGGTAGCGGCGTTCGATCACGTCGAACGGGCGCGGCCATTCGAGCTGCCGGGCTTCGTCCAGTTCGATCGGGCGAATCTCGAGACTGGCGGAGCGGCCGGTGCCGCTGGCCGGCGCGAGCGGCACCGGCTGGGCTACCAGCACATAGCGCTGAATGCGGCAGCGTCCGCCACTGATCGTCTCGAGCCCGCGGCCGAGCAGGAACAGGCCGCCGTCGATGGGGCCGAAGGTGTTGAAGGCGTCTCGGATCTTGGAAATCATCGGGATGGGGAAGCGGGTCCGCCGGTGCCGGCGCCGATCTTGCTATCTCGGGCGGGTCTGCCCGCGTGGCTTGATGGGATAATGCGTCTTCTGATTATCGCTCGGCATTGATGTCAACCCTGGTTCCCCCACTATGACCTTCGCAGAAAACAGCACCACGGAAGCGGTGCGTGCCATCCTCCAGCAGTCCCTCTCGCTCGGTCCGCGAGCGGCCCAACTCGGCGCGGAATCGCGTCTGCTGGGCGCCATCCCCGAACTCGATTCCATGGCCGTCGTGAACGTGCTCACTGCGGTGGAGGAACGGTTCGGCATCACGGTTGAAGACGATGAACTCGACGCGCAGACCTTCGCGACTTTCGGCGCGTTGGTGGCGTTCGTGGACAGCAAGATCCAAGCCTGATGGCGAAGTCCTCGCGTGTCGACGCGAGCTATCGTGATTTCGGAACCGGCACCCGGTTCTGTGTCGATTGGATGCCGCCGCCGATGGTTCCATTGCGCGGGGCGCTGCTGCTGCTGCCGGCGTTCGGCGAAGAGATGAACAAGTGCCGCCGGCAGGTGGCCGTGGCCGCGAGACGATTCGCCGAGGCGGGCTACCAGGTGCGGGCCGTGGACGCCATCGGAACCGGCGACAGCGCGGGCGATTTCGGCGATGCGTCCTGGGCCGCCTGGGTTGCCGATTTTCGCGCCGCTGCGGCACATTTGGTGGAGACATCCGCCGTGCCGGTCATCCATTGGGGCGTCCGCGCCGGCAGTCTGATTGCCGCTGCGCTGGCGGATTCCGGGAGTCCGGCGCTGTTGTGGCAGCCGGTGGTCTCCGGCGATCAGCAGCTCACGCAGTTGCTGCGACTCAAGGTGGCCAACGATGCGTTCGCGGGCAAGGCTGCTCCGGCGACGACGAAGGACCTCCGTGCCCGACTCGAAGCGGGCGAATCGCTGGAGGTGGCCGGCTACGTGCTGAATCCGCGACTCGTGCTGCCGATGGCGGCGTCGGGGATCGCGACGTGGGCGGCGGGTGTCGTGAAGATTGCGTGGATCGAAACCGGCGCGGAGGTTCTGACGGGGCCGCCGCCCGGCAGCGCCCGGAGCATTGCTGCGATGCAGGCGCGCGGTGCCGACGTGACCTATGCGCACGTGGTCGGAGAACCGTTCTGGATGACGCTGGAAATTGCAGAGAACATTCCGATGATCGACCGTTCGTTGGCGTGGCTCGAGGGGTCGGCGCCATGACGATCCGCGAGCAGGCGCAGGTGTTCGATTGTGCCGGTGAGTCCCTCGTCGGGATTGCCGCCGGACCGGTCGGACCGGCGGCGGACCTCGGCGTGGTCATCGTGGTGGGTGGTCCTCAGTACCGGGCCGGCAGTCATCGACAGTTCGTTCATCTGTGCCGCGCGCTGGCCGCCGAAGGATTCGACACGTTTCGGTTCGACTATCGCGGCATGGGCGACGCCGGAGGCGCGCTGCGGCCATTCGACGCGGTCGACGACGACATTCGCGCGGCCATCGACGCGTTTCTGCAGTTGTGTCCCGGCGTGCGGCGGGTGGTGTTATGGGGGCTGTGTGACGGCGCGTCGGCGGCGATGATCTACGCGTCGTCCGATCCGCGGGTTGCAGGCCTCGTTCTGGCGAATCCGTGGGTCCGCGACGCGCAGACCCAGGCCGTGACGCAGGTGAAGCACTACTATCGCGGGCGGTTGTTGAATCCGGCGTTCTGGAAAAAACTGCTGTCGGGGGGCGTTCAGGTGACGGTGGCGTTGCGGGAGGCCGCTGCCGCGGTGTCACGGGCATTCCGGCGATCGGCGGCGCACGCGAGCACGTCTTTGGGTTTTCAGCAGCGTATGCTCGCGGGCTGGCAACAGTTCAAGGGGCCATCCCTCGTGCTTCTGTGCGGCAACGACATGACCGCGCAGGAATTCGTTGAACGTGTCGCAGCCGACCCGGCGTGGCAGTCCTGCATGCAGGCTGAGCGCACCCGGCGCGAAGCGTTTCCGGAAGCGGATCACACGTTCTCATCCCGGCAGTGGAAGGATGACATGGCGCGGAAGGTCGGCATCTGGTTGCGCCGATGGGCATGACCGACGCGAAACGTGGGAGTTCGCGGCCATGAACGTCCTCGTTCTGTGCGATCGCATCCCGTCCTCGTACCAGGACGGACTGACGCTGCGAATCCTGCACTACGTGCGGCGCCTCTGTCCGCAGCACCGCTTCGACCTTGTCTGCTTTCGTACTGGTGTCGAGACCGACGAGGTCCGGACGCTGTTCCGGCACATCTGGATGTTCGAGCGGCCCGAGCGCCGTGCCGGCGGCGCGTTGCGGGGTTGGGTGCCGGAATCGCTCTACCCATACAGCCATCCCCTGGCGGCATTTCTCGAAACAGAACTGGATCCCGCGAACTACGACGTGGTGTGGGACGCGGCCTGTTGCCTGGCGCCCCACCTTCCGGATCGGTGGAAAGCCGTGCCGTATTTCGGCGATCTGGTGGACGAGATGGTGTTGGCGCTGTGGAACCGGCTGAAACTCGCGCGTTCAGCCGGCGAGGCGGCCCGGATGTTCAAGTATCTGGTGCTCAACGCCCGCTTCGAGCGGCGCTATCTGGGGCCGGCCGCCCTGTGCACGGTGGTGTCCGAGGTGGACGCGGCCATGCTG
>JAHCKV010000158.1 GCA_026125595.1 Burkholderiales bacterium
AGTCGCGAGCGAAATGCCACGCGACGCGCCCGCTGCGCGACCCGCGCGACAACGCCCACTGCAGTGCCTCCCGCTCGAGAGCAGTGGCATCGGTGATGGTCACGCCCAGATGCTCGACCCAATGCCGGGCGATCGCGAGATAGTGGTCTTGGTCGAACGGATAGAACGACACCCACAGGCCGAAGCGTTCCGACAGCGAGACCTTTTCCTCGACGGTCTCACCCGGATGAATCTCGTCGCCCATGTACTTGGTCTCGAGATTCTCGTTCATGAACTCGGGCATCAGATGGCGCCGATTCGACGTCGCGTAGATCAGCACGTTGTCCGAGGTCGCGGAGATAGAGCCATCGAGCACGGCCTTCAATGCCTTGTAGCCCGGCTCGTCGGCCTCGAACGAAAGATCGTCGCTGAACAGGATGAACCGGTACGGCGCATCGGCCACGCGATCGACGATATCGGGCAGGTCGATCAGATCCTGCTTTTCCACCTCGATCAGCCGCAATCCCTTCGCCGCGTACTTGTGCAGCACGGCCTTGACCAGCGACGACTTGCCGGTGCCGCGCGCTCCCGTCAGCAGCACGTTGTTCGCCGGCACGCCGGCGACGAACTGACGGGTGTTGCGATCGACGAGATCGACCTGCGTCTCGACGCCTTTCAATGCACCCAACGCGATGTGATGCGGGTGCTGCACGGGCACCATTCCGCCGACGGAGTCGTGGCGACGCCACCGAAACGCGATGGCGCGCGCGAAGTCCGGATTCGGTGGTGGCGGCGGATGGATCCGGTCGATGCGTTCCAGCAACCGGTCGAAGCCGGCGGTGATCGGATCCCCGGCGTGGTCGGGAGCGGCAAGCTTTCGGTCGGCAGCCATCAGGTGCGGTACTCGGCGTTGATCTTCACGTAGTCGTACGAAAAATCGCAGGTCCAGACCGTGGTGCCGGCACCGCCCCGGCCCAGCGACACGCGGACGGTGATCTCGTCGGGCGCCATGACGCGGGCGCCGTCCGCTTCGACATAGCTCGCTGCCCGGCCACCGGATTCGATCACTTGCACATCCCCGAGCCACAGGTTGACGCGACTCGTGTCGAGGTCGGGCACCCCGGCGTTGCCGATGGCCATCAACAGCCGGCCGAGATTCGGATCGGAGGCGAAGAACGCCGTCTTCACCAGCGGCGAGTTGGCGATGCCCCGCGCGACACGCAGCGCTTCGTCCGCATCGGCAGCCGCCTCGACTTGCACCGTGATGAACTTGGTGGCGCCTTCGCCGTCCCGCGCGATCGCCTGGGCCAACGGGATCGCAACCCGCTCGACCGCCGACCGCAACGCAGCGAAGTCCGGATGATCGACCGTGATCTCGGCACCGCCTGCGGCGCCGGTCGCGATCAGGATGAACGAATCGTTGGTCGACGTATCGCCGTCCACCGTGACGCGGTTGAACGACACGTCGGCCACCTGCCGCACGAGCTGGTGCAGCGCATCGGCCGCCACCGCCGCATCGGTGGCGACGTAGGCCAGCATCGTCGCCATGTTCGGCTGCAGCATGCCCACGCCCTTGGCAATGCCGGTGACGGTGACGTTCCGGCCTCCGATCGACTGACGCACCGACACGCCCTTCGACACCGTGTCGGTAGTCATGATGGCCGCGGCGGCATCGGCCCAATGATCGGCGCCCAACGACGCCACGCAGCGCGGCAGTGCCGCCTCGATGCGATCGATCGGCAGATGCTCGAGGATCACGCCGGTGGAAAACGGCAACACTTCGGTGGACGCACAACCGACGAGCTTCGCGACGGCGGCACAACTGGCCTCGGCAGCCTTCAATCCGCGCTCGCCGGTGCCACAGTTGGCATTGCCGGCATTGACGACCAGCGCACGAATCGCAGCTCCCGCGCCCAGGTGTCGGCGACAGACCTGCACCGGGGCCGCGGCGAAACTGTTCTGCGTGAAGACGCCGGCGACACGGGTGCCGGGCGCCAGATGCATCAGCATCAGGTCGCGACGATGGGCCTTGCGGATGCCCGCTTCGGCAAAGCCGAGCTCGACGCCGGCGACGGGGTACAACGCTGCGGGATCAGGGGCGACGAGATTGACGGGCATCGCGGTCGGATCAGCGGTGAAGGTACGGTCGAAAACGGCTGCCCGTCGCGGGCAACCCCGGATGTCGGATCAGCCCAGCCTGCCGTGGCACTGCTTGTATTTCTTGCCGGAGCCGCACGGGCAAGGGTCGTTGCGACCCACTTTCTGGGCGGCGCGCACCGGCTCGGGCCGGTTGTCCGCATTCGCCACGGCCAGAGCTTCGTCCTGATCGGCATGGTGGTACTGCACATTCGACAGGTGGACCGGTTCTTCGAGTGTCTGCACATCGCGTTCGGTCTGAATCCGGATGGTCATCAGCAGACGTGTGACTTCGTTGCGCACCGTGTCGAGCAGCAACGAGAACAGTTCGAAGGCTTCGCGCTTGTACTCCTGCTTCGGATTCTTCTGCGCGTAGCCACGCAGGTGAATGCCTTGACGCAGGTGATCGAGCGACGACAGGTGCTCGCGCCAGTGCGTATCGAGGCTCTGCAGCATGATGCCGCGCTCGGCCTGACGCCATTGGACCAGCGCCTCTTCGCCCGCGGCGGCAAGCGTTTCGACCTTGTCGGCATACAACTGGTGCGCCGCTTCGACGATCCGGCCACGCAGCGCCTCTTCGTCCAGATTCTCTTCCTGCTTCAGCCATTGCTGAATCGGCACGGCAAGTCCGAGTTCGGCGTCGAGCGCCTTCTCCAACCCCGGAATGTCCCATTGATCTTCCACGCTTTCGGGCGGAATGTATTCGGCAATGATGCTGCCGACCGTGCCCTCGCGCAGATTGCGCGCGGCATCGGAAACATCGTCGCTCTCGAGCAACTCGTTGCGCTGGTGATAGATCACCTTGCGCTGATCGTTGGAGACGTCGTCGTATTCGAGCAACTGCTTGCGGATGTCGAAGTTGCGTGCTTCGACCTTGCGCTGGGCATTCTCGATCGCGCGGGTCACCCAGGGATGCTCGATCGCCTCGCCCTCCGGCATCTTCAGGCGATCCATGATCGCCGCCACGCGATCGGACGCGAAGATCTTCAGCAACGGATCTTCGAGCGACAGATAGAAGCGGCTGGATCCGGCATCGCCCTGGCGGCCCGAGCGGCCGCGCAACTGATTGTCGACCCGACGGGATTCATGACGCTCGGTGCCGACGATATGCAGACCACCGGCAGCCAGAACCTGATCGTGGACCTTCTGCCATTCCGCGCGGATCGCCGCGATGCGGCTTTCCTTCTCGGCCGCGTCGAGAGACTCGTCGGCGTTGACTTCGGCGATTTCCCCTTCGGGGCTGCCGCCGAGGACGATATCCGTGCCGCGACCCGCCATGTTGGTTGCGATCGTGACCATCTTCGGGCGCCCGGCCTGCGCGACAATCTGGGCTTCGTACGCGTGCTGCTTGGCGTTGAGCACCTGATGGGGCAGCTTCTCGCGATCGAGCAACTGCGACAGCAGCTCGGAGTTCTCGATCGACGTCGTGCCGACCAGCACCGGCTGACCGCGCTCGTAGCAATCGCGGATGTCGTTGACGATCGCCTGATGCTTCTCCTTGGCGGTGCGGAACACCTGATCCATGCGGTCCTGGCGGATCATCGCGCGGTGTGTCGGCACGATGACGGTTTCCAGGTTGTAGATGTGCTGGAACTCGAACGCCTCGGTATCGGCCGTTCCGGTCATGCCCGCCAGCTTGCGGTACATCCGGAAATAGTTCTGGAACGTGATGGACGCCAGCGTCTGGCTTTCCTTCTGGATCGGGACGCCTTCCTTCGCTTCGACGGCCTGATGCAGGCCATCGGACCAGCGTCGACCGGCCATCAACCGGCCGGTGAATTCGTCGACGATCACGATTTCACCGTTCTGCACCACGTAGTGCTGGTCGCGGTGGAACAGCGCGTGGGCCTTCAGCGCTGCGTAGACGTGATGCATCAACTGGATGTTGGCAGCGTCGTACAGGCTGCCACCCTCCGGCAGCAGGCCGGCGCGGGTCAGCAGTTCTTCGGCTTTTTCGTGACCGCTCTCGGTCAGCAGCACCTGGTGGGCCTTGAGATCCACCGAGTAATCGCCCGGCCCGTCTTCCTTCTCCTGCTTGTCCAACAGCGGGACCAGCGCGTTGACCTTGACGTAGAACTCGGTGTGCTCTTCCGCCTGACCCGAGATGATCAGCGGCGTTCGCGCTTCGTCGATCAGGATCGAGTCGACTTCGTCGACGATCGCGTAGGTGAGGCTGCGTTGCACGCGCTCCGAGGTCTGGTAGACCATGTTGTCGCGCAGATAGTCGAAGCCGAATTCGTTGTTGGTGCCGTACGTGATGTCCGCCGCATAGGCCTCCTGCTTCTTGACATGCGGCATCTGCGACAGATTCACGCCGACCGTCAGGCCGAGGAATCCGTAGAGCCGCCCCATCCACGACGCATCTCGGGTGGCGAGATAGTCGTTGACGGTGATCACGTGGACGCCCGTCCCGGTCAGCGCGTTGAGGTAGGCCGGAAGCGTCGCCACCAGTGTCTTGCCTTCCCCGGTCCGCATCTCGGCGATCTTGCCCTGGTGCAGCACCATGCCGCCGATCAGCTGCACGTCGAAATGACGCATCTGCAGGACCCGGCGGCTGCCCTCCCGGACCACCGCGAACGCCTCGGGCAGCAGCTGGTCGAGGGTTTCGCCTTTGGCGAACCGCTCGCGAAACTCGGTCGTCTTCGCGCGCAGCTGATCGTCCGACAGTTGCTGCATCGCCGGCTCGAGGCCGTTGATGATCCGCACGTTCTGGGCGTAGCGCTTGACCAGACGGTCGTTGCGGCTACCGAAGATCTTCTTCAGGACATTGGCAATCATGGATGACGCCCACCAGGGGCTCTAAAGCGACGAGGGGTGGGAGCGCCATGCGCCCACCCCTCACGCGAAAGTGGGGTTGATACTGCCGAAACTCAACCGGATGGCTGCAGGAATTTCGCGGGGTTCTGCGCCTGTCCCCGAACGCGCACCTCGAAATGAAGATGCGGCCCGGTCGACCGGCCGGTACTGCCGACCTCGGCGATTTTCGCGCCTCGCTGCACCACGTCGCCGACCTTCGCCAAACGCTTCGAAGCATGCGCATAACGCGTGACGAGATCATTGCCGTGGTCGATCTCGACGAGGTTACCATACTGCGGGTGATACTCCGACGTGACCACCACACCCCCTGCAGCAGCGAGGATTGGCGCGCCCTCCGCGGCCATGAAGTCGATGCCTTCGTGAAAGGCGTTGAGGCTCGTGAACGGATCCGTCCGCCAACCGAAGTTCGAGCTGAACGCGCCGGAACGCACCGGCAGTGCACTCGGCAGCAACTGCTGCCGAGCATAGGCTTCGGTCAGAACCGATTCGAGAACGCCGAACTTGTCTGCGCCGTCATCCATCGACCTCGCCAAGCCATCGATCCGGCGCTGCAGTTCGTCCATGGACATTTCCCGGGGAGCAACGGTAACCAGCGCACCGCCCCGGGCAGCGACCTCTTCGAAGACGAAATCCTGCGGCTTCAGGCCGGCCAGCTTCGTGACCCGCTCGCCGACGGTGTTCAGGCGCAGCAACTGGGCCTGCATCTCGCCGAGTCGGGTCGCCATCATGTCCAGGCTTTCCCGCAGGTAGGACTGGTTGCGGCGCGACTCCTGCGCCTGCGACTGCTCCAGCAACGCCTGCACGTAGGGATTCTGATTCGCCACGGCGTACCGCAGCAGCAGATGATTGATGCCCATCGCCAGCGCAACGACGAGGGCCAGCAGCAGCAGCCCCGCCGCGATCAGCCGCGCCCGCGTCACCTTGAAGGTGCGGGCCCGCGCCAGACTTCCGGAAACGACAATGATGTCCATGCCCCTTGACCTCTCGGATCCGTCGTGGGACTGAACGACAAGCCCGTCGCCGACTGGATCGGATTGCTGGGAGACAGCGGCACCGTGGTGCACCAGGCCCGACGCCTGCTGACCCTACAGCGCTATGTCTCGGAAGCGGTGCCGAAACCACTGGCCGCCGCCTGTCAGGTTTACGGCTGCAAGAACGGAATCCTGACCGTCGCCACGCCCAACGGTGCAGTTGCCACCAAACTGCGCCAGATGCTGCCGACCCTTCTGGACAAAATTAAATCGCGGGATCAAGAGGTTACTCAAATCGTCGTGACGGTGCAAGCCGTCGTTCCACCGTTCCGCCCGGTGCCGCAGAAACAGGCCGTGCTACCGGATTCCGGGATCGCGAGTTTCGCGGAACTCGCGCAGCGACTACCGCCTTCCGACCTGCAACGGGCCATCGACCGCCTCGCGAGCCGGCACCGCAAGGGCGGCAAGCTCAAATGATCATCACGAGTCGCTCGAACAGATAGAACAGCATGAACACCACCGCCAGCACCACGGTCCAGCGCAGCAGGTTGCGGGCGAACCCGAGCCAGCGGCGGTCGCCGGTCACCAGATAGGCGACGAACAGCGCACCGAGTGCGAGCAGGACCAGCAGGCCGATCAGGCGCAGCAGGATCATCGGCGCGGGCGGCGAAGACCGCGCATCGGGACTACGCCGTCGGCTGGAACTGGTACTGCGCGCGCAACGAAGCCGGCGCCTGTTCGGCTTCGACGAAGGTGGCGTATTCCCAGGCCGTGGCGTCCTCGAGCAGGCGCCGTAGCAGCGCATTGTTCAGCGCATGGCCCGACTTGAAGGCGCTGAATGCGCCGATCAGCGGATGCCCGAGCAGATAGAGATCACCTACCGCGTCGAGCACCTTGTGCTTCACGAATTCGTCGTCGTAGCGCAAGCCGTCGGCATTCAGCACCCGGTATTCGTCCATCACGATCGCGTTGTCGAGGCTGCCGCCCAACGCCAAACCCTGGGAGCGCATGTACTCGACTTCATGCATGAAACCGAACGTCCGCGCCCGACTCACTTCCTTCACATAGGACATCTCGCCGAAATCCACCACCACCCGGTTGCCCGAGGCGTCGAAGGCCGGATGGTGGAAATCGATGGAGAAATCCAGACGGAAGCCGTTGTACGGCTCCAGCCGCGCCCACTTGTCGCCGTGGCGGACCTCCGTGGGCTTGAGCACCCGGATGAAACGCTTGGGAGCGTTCTGCTCCTCGATGCCGGCCGATTGCAGCAGGAACACGAAGGGTCCGGCGCTGCCGTCCATGATGGGGATCTCACCGGCGGTCACGTCCACGTACACGTTGTCGACACCGAGGCCGGCCAGGGCCGACATGAGATGCTCCACCGTGGACACGCGCACACC
>JAHCKV010000159.1 GCA_026125595.1 Burkholderiales bacterium
GGGGGCTCGATGAGCATCCGTTGCGGAGCCTGGTGAAGACGTGACGGTTTCTTGGGGAGTCGCCAAGTTGGTTAAGGCACCGGATTTTGATTCCGGCATTCGAAGGTTCGAATCCTTCCTCCCCAGCCAGTAAATGAATGCCGGTATCGGCAGAGCAGAGGGCAGTACGTGCCGGTCGTGTTCCGCAGGGAGCCGCCGGCACCGGGGACGGCAGCCGCGGATGCGAAGCGGCTGTTGTTTTTTGGGGGTGCGAACACCCCTTCATCCGCGGTCCTGAGCGCGCAGCAGGCGGTCCTGGTTCTCCATGGCGTACGACAGGCTCATGGTCTTCACCGGCAACGCGAATCCGCGTCTGGCCGAGGAAGTCTGCAAACACCTCCATATCGATCTCGGTCGCGCTGCCGTCGGGCGGTTCAGCGACGGCGAAGTCATGGTCGAGCTGCTGGACAACGTCCGTGGTCGCGACGTGTTCGTGCTGCAGTCCACCTGCGCGCCAACCAACGATACATTGATGGAAGTGCTGCTGATGGTCGACGCGCTGAAGCGCTCGTCCGCCGGCCGCATCACCGCTGCGTTGCCGTACATGGGCTATTCGCGACAAGACCGTCGGCCACGGTCGGCCCGGGTCGCGATCAGCGCCAAGGTCGTCGCCAACATGCTGCAGGCCGCCGGCGTCGACCGGCTGCTGACGATGGATCTGCACGCGGACCAGATCCAGGGGTTCTATGACATCCCAGTCGACAACGTGTATGCCGCACCGATCCTGCTCGGCGACATCTGGAAGCACGGCTGGCACAACCTGGTCGTCGTATCCCCCGACGTGGGCGGCGTGGTCCGCGCCCGCGCGCTGGCGAAGCGGCTCGAATCCGATCTGGCGATCATCGACAAGCGTCGCCCGCGTCCGAACGTGGCGACCGTCATGAACATCATCGGCGATGTTTCCGGCCGTACCTGCGTGATCATGGACGACATGGTCGATACCGCGAACACGCTGTGCGAAGCCGCCGCGGCGCTGAAAGAAAAGGGCGCCGAGCGCGTGCTGGCCTACTGTACCCACCCGATCCTCTCCGGCAAGGCCGTCGAGCGGATCGCCGGTTCGGTGCTGGACGAACTGGTGGTGACCGACACGATCCCGCTGCGCGAGGAAGCGCGGCAGAGCGGCAAGATCCGGCAGTTGCCCATCGCGGGGCTGCTCGCCGAGACGATGCTCCGTATCAGCAACGAGGATTCCGTGTCCTCGCTGTTCATGGAATAGCCGCAAGGCTGTTCCGAAAAGGTGGGGTGGCACGCTGCCGCCCCGAAGCGAAACGGTGCCGACTGGTCGCGGTCGGTGCCCGTGCAAGGAGTCCATCATGAAAATCGAAGTCGTCGCGACGCCGCGATCGCTGCAGGGAACGGGTGCGAGCCGCCGCCTGCGCAATACCGGCCGCACTCCCGCCATCATCTATGGCGGCGGCAAACCCGCCGTGGCCGTAGAACTGGATCACAACTCGTTGTCCCATCAGTTGAAGCTGGAAGCGTTCCACGCCTCCATCCTGAATCTGAAGCTCGGCAACGATTCCGAACAGGTGCTGCTGCGCGATGTGCAGATGCATCCGTGGAAGCCCATGGTGCTGCACGTGGATTTCCAGCGGGTCGCTGCCAACGAAAAGCTGCACGCCAAGGTGCCGCTGCACTTCGTCAACGCCGAGATCGCACCGGGCGTGAAGCTGGGCCACGGCATCATCAACCACGTGCTGAACGAACTCGAAGTGAGTTGCCTGCCGAAGGATCTGCCGGAATTCATTACCGTCGACCTGGCCGAGCTGCAACTGGGTCATTCGGTTCACTTGGCCGACCTGAAGCTGCCCGACGGTGTCGAGTCGGTCCAGCAGAAGAAGGGCGAGAATCTGGTGGTTGCCACCATCCAGGTGCCTGCCGGTTCGGTCGAGGCGGAAGCCGATGCCGCGGCGACGCCCGCCGCTGCGGTGCCGGCCACGGCGCAAAAGGACAAGGACGAGAAGAAGTAATCCTTTCGTCCGCGTCGATGGGGCCCGCCCGGCGATCCGCGCGGGCCTTTTGTTTACAGGATATCGATCCATGCGACTCGTCGTCGGACTCGGCAACCCCGGTCGCGAATACGAAGCCACGCGGCACAACGCCGGGTTCTGGTTCGTCGATGCCGCGGCCGCACGCCACGGCGTTTCGCTGCGCGTGGAATCACGCTTCCACGGCAAGGTCGGCCGCATTGCCGAGCCCGGCATCGATTGCTGGCTGCTGGAGCCTTCGACGTTCATGAATCTGAGCGGCCGGGCGGTGTCCGCGCTGGCGCGGTTCCACAAGATCGAACCGGCCGACATCCTCGTCGTCCACGACGAACTCGATCTGCCGCCGGGCGGCATCAAGCTCAAGAAAGGCGGCGGCGCCGCTGGCCACAACGGGCTGAAGGACATCATCGCCCACCTCGGCGCAGACTTCTGGCGGTTGCGGCTCGGCATCGGACATCCGGGCGACCGCGCACAGGTGATCCACTATGTGCTGCAGCAGCCGCGGCGCGAAGAGCAGGACGCCATCGAAGACGCCATTCACCGTTCCTTCGACGCGTGGCCGCTGTTGCTGGAAGGCAAGCTGGAGGCGGCGATGATGAAGCTGCACACCAAACCGTGACCGCCGCCGTCGCGCTTCGCGGCCGCCGTTCACACTGACCATCGATCACGGGAAACGCCATGTCTGTCAAATGCGGCATCGTCGGCCTGCCCAACGTGGGCAAGTCCACCACTTTCAATGCGCTCACCAAGGCCGGCATCGCGGCTGAGAACTATCCGTTCTGCACCATCGAGCCGAATGTCGGCATCGTCGAAGTACCGGACCCGCGGCTGGTGAAGCTGGCCGAGATCGTCAAGCCGCAGCGCATCGTTCCAGCGGTCGTGGAGTTCGTCGACATCGCCGGGCTGGTGGCTGGCGCATCGAAGGGCGAAGGTCTGGGCAACCAGTTCCTCGCCAATATCCGCGAGACGGACGCGATCGCGCACGTCGTGCGGTGCTTCGACGACCCGAACGTCATTCACGTGGCGGGCAAGGTCGATCCGGTGTCCGATATCGAAGTGATCGACACCGAGCTGGCGTTGACCGATCTGGC
Source organism: Burkholderiales bacterium (assembly GCA_026125595.1). GTDB lineage: Bacteria > Pseudomonadota > Gammaproteobacteria > Burkholderiales. The sequence goes on from JAHCKV010000159.1 coordinate 3,119, forward strand.
CGCCGTCGAGAAGCAGCTGGCGAAGAGCACGAAGGTCGCGAAGTCCGGCGGCGACAAGGACGCGCAACGCCTCGTCGCCGTGCTGCAGAAACTGCAGGCGGCACTCGATCAGGTGAAACCGGTCCGCTCCCTCGATCTGTCGAAGGAGGAATGGGTGCTGGTGAAACCGCTGTTCCTGCTGACGGCGAAGCCGGTGCTGTACGTCGCCAACGTGGCCGAGGGCGGCTTCGACGACAATCCGCTGCTCGAACGCGTGAAGGAGCATGCGGCGAAGGAAGGTGCCCAGGTGGTTGCGATCAGCGCGGCGATGGAAGCGCAGATCGCCGACCTGCCCGATGAGGACAAGGAAGTGTTTCTCGCCGACATGGGTCTCACCGAACCGGGGTTGGATCGGATGATCCGCGCCGCCTACGACCTGCTCGGGCTGCAGACTTACTTCACGGCCGGCGAGAAGGAAGTGCGCGCGTGGACCATCCACAAAGGGGATACGGCACCGCAAGCCGCCGGGGTCATCCACACCGATTTCGAGAAGGGATTCATCCGTGCACAGACCATCGCGTTCGACGATTTTGTCGCATTCAAGGGTGAACACGGTGCGAAGGAGGCCGGCAAGATGCGCGCGGAAGGCAAGGAGTACGTCGTCAAGGATGGCGACGTGATGAATTTCCTGTTCAACGTCTGATTGCCGCGGGGTTTCCGCGCCGTGCGGCGACGGAAAACCCGCTGTTCGCACGGTCACGGCATGAAGAATCCGCCGTTGATGTCGAGCATCGCACCATTGATGAATCCGGCCTGCTCGCTGCACAGGAATGCGATCGCGGCGCCGACCTCTTCCGGCGTGCCCAATCGCCGAGCCGGAATCTGCGTCGCATAGCGGTCGTTGACTTCGGTCCCGGCCTGCAGTGCCATTTCCGTCAGGATGCGTCCCGGCGCAACGCTGTTGGCCGTGATGCCGAACGGGCCCATTTCCGATGCGATGGCGCGCGTCAGGCCGATCAGGCCGGCCTTCGACGCCATGTAGCTGGGCCCCGCGACCACCGATCTGGCGCGGCCCGCCAGCGAGGCGACGTTGACGATGCGGCCATAGGCTTGCGCCTTCATGCCGGGCAGGACCAACTGGCAAAGGCGCATGGCCGCCGTGAGATTCACGTCCAGTACGGTAGTCCATTCTTCGATGGACAGATCCAGGATGCCGCTGGACGTGCCATCGGATCTCTTCGGCGACACGCCGGCGTTGTTCACCAGAATCGAAATGGAGCCTACCGACATTTCGATGCGTTCCTTGAGCGCCAGCGATGACGAATGGTCGGTGACATCGACGACCGCCGTCGTCACCCGTCCACGCCGTTGCGCTTCGACCAGGGCCGAGGCGTCCAGCGCCATTCGGTCGGTCATGACCACATGGTGACCGGCAGCGAGCAAAGCGCGGCTGGTCGCGAGCCCGATGCCGCGTCCCGCGCCGGTCACCCAGGCAATCTTCGGGGTGCTCATCGCGGAATCTCGCCGTCGGGTGTGAACAGCGTGATCGGCGGAAACGCGTTCTCGTCGCACATCACTTCGATCAGTGTGGTGCCCCACGCGGCGCGGGCGCGCGCGAACGCATCGGCCAACTCCCGCGGATGGGTCACGCGGATGCCCTCGCAGCCGCAGCTGCGGGCGATGGTGGCGTGATCGACGGGCTTGAAGTAGACCGCGCTCGTATGGTTGCCGAACTTCACGTTCTCGGCGTGTTTCTGAAAGCCGAGGATGCCGTTGTTGAGGACGATCAACGTGACCTTGATGGACATGCGTGCTGCCGTTTCGAGCTCGGACCACACATGGCCGAAGCCACCGTCGCCGGCGACGCAGAACACTTCACTGTCCGGGCGTGCCAGCTTGGCGCCCAGCGCCATCGGGAAGCCCCAGCCGAGGCCGGCCAGACCGCGCGGTGTGATGAAACGCGAACCGGCCCGTTGCGATAGCAGATAGTTGCTGATCCAGATCGACGCGTAGCTCGCGTCCGCCACCACCACCGAGTCGGCCGTCAGCTGCGCTTGCAGTTCGTGCATCACGCGTTCGGGTCGCAATGGTGCAGCGTCGGACAGTCGCAGCGCGACGGATTCGCGCTCGTGCGCTTGCCGACCCTGCGCGATGGTCCGGGCGAGCGCCGCACGACGGGCCGAACGTTTCGACAGATCCCGTGCGGCCAACGCATCGGCCAGCGCATCGAGCGTCAGCCGCGCGTCACCGATCAACCGCTCGGCTTCGTAGTTGCGTCCGACCTCCATGCTGTCCACGTCCAGGTGAATGTACGTGGCGGTCTTCGGATAGAGCTTCCACGAATCCGTTGCATTCTGATTGGTGCGCGATCCGACGAGCAGAATGACATCCGCATCGGCGATCAGAGGGCGCAGATGACGGGTGGCGCCGTTCGGCCCCATGAAGTATCCGACGACGCCGACGGACAGCGGATGCCGTTCGTCGACCGCGCCCTTGCCCATGACCGTGGTGGCAACCGGCAGATGGGTTTCGTCCTGCAGTCGCACGAGCGGCGTGTGGGCGCCGGAGAGATGCACGCCGCCGCCGGCGATCACCAGTGGTCGCTCGGCACCGACGAGAAGGTCGGCGGCTCGCTCGATCGATTCTGTCGGAGCGACCGTGCGATCCAGCGGAAAGTGCCCGAGGCACGCCTTGCGTGTCTCGATCGGTGCTGGTTCATTCAGCAGGTCGGCCGGCAGCAGCAATGCGACGGGTCCGGGCCTGCCCGAGCACGCAACGGTCACAGCGAGATCGATGTAATCCTCGATCCGTGAAGCCTCGGTGACGCGCCGCACCCACTTGGTGACAGGGGCCAGCAGCGTCAGGTGATCGAGTTCCTGGAACGCATTCCGGTCGGTCTGCTGTCGATGTACGTCCTGAACCAGCGCGATGATGGGAACGGAGGCCTTGAGCGCCTCCGCCAACGGTGGCACCAGCAACGTCGCGGCAGGGCCGTTCTGCGCGGTGACGACTGCGGGCTTGCCGCTGAGGCGCGCGAAACCGTCGGCCATGTAGCCCCCGGCGTTCTCCGTCCGGTATGCCACCTGGGCGATGCCTGCCTGCTCGGCCGCCAGTTGCACCATGCTCGGCAGGCTCTGGCCGAAGGTCATGGTGACGCCGTGCCGTCGCAGTGCACGCACGATTGCGTGGGCGACGGTGTTCCCGGATGTCAGGCCGGGGGCCGAGAGGGGTTTCGGAGATTCGATCATTGTTCCGCCATGTAATATTTTATAAACTATAGAAGGTGAGGCGAGGGCGATGCAAGTATGCGTCCCCCATCGTTTCGAAACGTCGATCCGCCCCATCGATCTCTCCGGCTTGGAGCCGCATGACCCTAGCGCTGGCGCCGATGGCGCGAGAAAACATCACGGCCGGCATCTACCGCCAATTGAAGCGGCAGCTCATGACCGGAGCGCTGCGACCGGGTGACGTGCTGACGCTGCGCGCGCTCAGCGACAGCCTCGGCGTCAGCCAGACGCCGGTGCGGGAAGCATTGCTGCAACTGGTTTCCGAGCGGGCGTTGGCGATGACGCCGGGCAAGTCGGTGTGCGTCCCCGTCCTCGACCGGGAACAGTTGCAGGACTTGCGCGATATCCGGTTGACTCTCGAGGTGATGGCGACCCGAAGAGCGGTGCGCAACATCACCGACATCGAAATCCGGCGACTCGAGTCACTCCATGCGGAGATGATCGACTACAAGGCGCGCGAATCGATGGAGGGGACGCTCCGCGCAAACCACGAGTTTCATTTCGTGCTGTACGGCGCGTGCCGGATGCCGGATCTGCTGGCGATCATCGAGGGGCTGTGGGCGCAGACGGCGCCGTCCCTTACCTACCTCTATCGCGCGCCGTTCGTGCATCTGGAAGGCGTCCATCCGCACGTGACGCTGGTCGAGGCGCTCCAGCGGCGTGACGTCAACGCGGCCGTTGCCGCCGTTCGCCATGATGTGGAAGGACATGGTGCTGCCCTGATGGCGCGGATCCCGTAGCGCCGTTGCACAGCGGGCAGCATCGGCTATTTGCGGGGGACTACCCGCATCTGCGTGCGGGGCTATCCGACGTCCGATCTCGGATGACGCGATTGGCCGGTCCTGGTCTGCAAACCGAGCCGCCCTATAGCCTGGGCAGGCTCTTCAGCGTCGCCCCCGGGACGTTGGCCGG
>JAHCKV010000016.1 GCA_026125595.1 Burkholderiales bacterium
TGAAATCCGCGTGACGAGAGAAGACCTGATACATCGCACTAGCTTGCTGGCGGGTCGTCATAGCGGCAACCAAGCTCAAAGCTAACGATCCAGCAACAATGTGCCCTATTTCGGCCATTGGGATCGAACTGACAAAATCCCAAGAGCTGCCATTGGCCGAGGCGACAGGTCAGCCTCCTGCTAGCCTCCCGAGCCGGGCTGAGCACTGCCGAGGAATCGATGGCGGAAGTCGCGGCCAAAATTGCCGAGCTGGTGGCCACCTAGTTACGCGGGGAGTGAACTCCATAGGTCATATCGAAACATATAGGAACATGGCGCGCCCGAGACGATTCGAACGTCCGACCCCTGCCTTCGGAGGGCAGTACTCTATCCAACTGAGCTACGGGCGCGCAGAGGGCCGGAGTATAGCCGGTTGTCCCCCGCCACTCCACGCGGGCCGGGCCTCTGCCTTCGAAACCTCGTACGGCGCGGCGCCGGGCCGGACAGCACCGCTATAATTCCGCGCGGTTTCCGCCTTCTTCCCTCCGAGGTTGCTCCCATGTCCCAGCAGGCCCCCAGCGAATCCCACGAATCGCTGATCAAGACACCCAACCAGCTCGTCGCCGCCGTGGTCCTCGCGTTCGTCGTGCCGATCGCGATCATCGTGATGATCACGCAGTACGTCACCGGCGGGATGAAAACCGATCCGTCGGACCCCGTGTTCAGCGAAGAAGCCACCGCCCGCCGGATCAAGCCGGTCGGCGAGGTCGTTCTCGGTGAAGCGCCGCCCCCACCGCCCACCGCCGCGCCCGTGGCCCAGGTCGCGGCCGGACCAGCCGACGGCAAGAGCGTGTTCGATAAGAGTTGCAGCGCCTGTCACAGCACCGGCGCCGCGGGTGCGCCGAAAGCCGGCGACGCGGGCGCCTGGGGCTCGCGTATCGCGCAGGGCAAGAACACGTTGTACGAACACGCGTTGAAGGGTATCCGTGCAATGCCGGCCAAGGGCGGCAATCCGGCTCTCTCCGACGACGAGGTCAAGGCCGCCGTCGATCACATCATCGCCGTGTCGAAGTAGTTTCCCGGCCCGATCCCGGACAAGGCGCAGCGTCCCGCTGCGCCTTTTTCATCGATGGCGACCTACTGCATCGGCGATCTTCAAGGCTGCTTCGAGCCGCTCGAGCGGCTGCTGGATCTGATCGGCTTCAACGCGCAGCGCGACCGCCTGTGGTTCGTCGGCGATCTGGTGAACCGCGGCCCGGACTCGCTGCGGGTCGTGCGCTTCATCCGCGATCTCGGTTCGAGCGCCGTCGTCACCCTCGGCAATCACGATCTGCATCTGCTGGTCACGGCGGCGGGCCACGCGAAACTCCACCGCGGCGATACGGTGCACGACATCCTGAACGCGCCGGACCGCGATGCGCTGCTGGACTGGCTGCGGCGCCAACCGCTGATGCACGTCGAAGGCGACTACGCGATGGTGCACGCCGGTCTGCTGCCGCAATGGCGCATCGAGCAAGCGAACGATCTGGCGCATGAGTTCGAGGCCGCGCTGTCCGCGGACGATCCAGACCCGCTCTATCGCCACATGTACGGCAACGAGCCCGACACGTGGGACGACCGGCTGCGCGGATGGGATCGCCTGCGGGTCATCGTCAACGCGATGAGCCGCCTGCGCGTCTGCACCGCGGAAGGTGCGATGGAGTTCCGGCACAAGGGCGCGCTGGCGGAGATTCCGCCCGGCTACATGCCGTGGTACGAAGTGCCGGGGCGCCGGGGCACGAGCCACACGGTGCTGTTCGGTCACTGGTCGGCGCTCGGCTATCGACCGGGGCCGGGCTACGTGGCGCTGGATTCCGGCTGCCTGTGGGGTCGATCGCTCACGGCGCTGCGTCTGGAAGATCGGCAGCCGTTCCACGTGTCTTGTCCGGTGGCGGCAGACTGAGCGCTTCGGCGACGGCGCGCCCGGTGCTGGCCGCCAGATCGCGCCGATGCTGCCCCACCGCCTGCTCGGGCGGCAGGAAGAAGACGTCGGCGATCAGATAACGCTGTGCCGCGATCTGCTTCGCGGAATCCCAGAGCGACAGATCGCCGGTGTAGGCCGCCTGATCGTTGCGACGCCCGTCCGGATATCGATAGCGCAACGCGACCGGCATCGCCCAACCGTTCACCGCAACCACCGGTTGCAGCAACGACGCGTGAAACGGCTTCACCACCGAGCCATCGGTCGTCGTGCCTTCGGGGAACACGACCATCTTCTCGCCGGACAACAGCGCCGATTCGAGCGACGCGTTCACGCGGGCGGTGTCGCGCCGGCGCGCGCGCTCGACGAACACGGTCCCCTGCTTCGAAACCAGCCAGCCGACGATCGGCCACTGCCGGATATCGGATTTCGCGACGAAGCGGCACTCGACCGCCGAGCGGACCACGAACACGTCGAGCCACGACACATGATTGGCGAGCAGCAGCGCCGGCTGTCCGCGCGGAATCGCGTCGGGATCGCCATGGATGTGGATCTCGACGCGCAGGATGCGCAGCAGCCGCCGGGACCACCACCGGAAACACGCCTGGCGTCCCGCGGTGCGCAGTATCGGAAAGACCGCGCCGCTCAACGTCAGGCCGACGACGATGTGCAGCGCGAGACCGGAAATACGGAAGAACTGTCGGAGGCGTTCAGTCGATCTTGACATGCTTCAGAAAATGCCTCGCGTACCGGCTGTCGAGCCGGGAAAGAGGCATCAGCATGAGCAGGTCCGCCGTGTTGAAATCCGGGTCCCAGGCGGGTTCGCCGCAGACCCATGCCCCGCAGCGAACGTAGCCCTTGATCAACGCCGGCACCGGCGCATCGACGGTGATGTCGAGCCGGTCGAGCGGCAACGGGCAGCGCGGAAACACGCGGTACTCCACCGGGCTCATGCTCGAGCCTCGGAGGGCATTGTAGATACTCGCGGCGCCGTGTCCACCGTCGGCCATGCCGACGGACGCGCAACCGATCAGGTATTCATAGTGATGGGTCTGGATGTAGGCGGCCAGCCCCGCCCACAGCATCGCGATCGTGCCGCCGTTGCGATGATCGGGATGCACGCACGAACGCCCGATCTCCATCGACCGTTCGCGCAGATGATGGAGCCGCGTCAGATCGAACTCGTCGTCGGAGTAGAAGCCACCGATCCGCTTGGCGCTCTCGCCGGTCAGGATGCGATAGGTGCCGACCACTTCGCCGCTGGCGGAATCGCGCACCAGCAGATGATCGCAATGGCGATCGAACAGATCGATGTCGACACCGGGTTCCGTCGACGGCAAGCGGGCACCCAGCTCCTCGGCGAACACTTGCCAGCGCAGCTTCTGCGCTTCGCGAACTTCCTGCTCCGTTCGCGCGAGCGCGACGGTGAGCCGGGGTTGGCGGTGCTCCGCCGCGCCGGTCCGGGTATGCAGCATGGTCGTCTCCCAATACCGATGTCGATGGCGCGCACGGTAGGAGGCGACGGTGACAGCGGGGTTACCCCGCCGTGAAACTTCGATGAATGACGTCTACCAGGGGCGCATGCCGAACGCTTCCTGGAAGCGCGTTTCGATCTCGGCGCGCGTGAAGTGGTGGTTCTGCGCACCGCGCTTCGCGATCTTGATCGAGCCGATCAGCGACGCAAGGCGCCCGGTGAGCGCCCAGTCCATGCCATTGGCAATGCCGTACAACAGACCGGAACGATACGAATCGCCGCAACCGGTCGGGTCGACGATGGCCTCGGCCTTGGCAGCCGGAATCTCGATTCGCGTACCGCCCGTGAACACGACCGAACCGTCGCCGCCTTGGGTCACGATGAAAGCCTTCACGCGGCTGGCCAGTTTTTCCACCGACGAACCGGTGCGCTCCTCGATCAGTTTCGCTTCATAGTCGTTGCAGGTCACATAGCTCGCGAGGTCGATGAAGCCGTTCAGATCGGCACCATCGAACATCGGCAGGCCCTGGCCCGGATCGAAGATGAAGGGAATGCCGGCGTCGTGAAAACCCCGCGCATGCTGCAGCATGCCGTCGCGACCATCGGGCGCGACGATGCCGAGCTGAATCCCTTTCGCGTCGGACACCCGGTTCAGGTGCGACTGCATCATCGCGCCCGGATGAAAGGCCGTGATCTGGTTGTCGTCCAGATCGGTCGTGATGAACGCCTGCGCGGTGAACGTATCCGGCACTTCCCGCACCTGGCTGCGATCGAGACCGAGGCGCTCCAGACGCTGCGCATAGGGCGCGAAATCCTGTCCGACGGTCGCCATGATGACCGGATCACCGCCGAGCATCTTCAGCGAATACGCGATGTTGCCGGCGCAGCCGCCGTACTCGCGGCGCATGTCGGGCACCAGGAACGACACGTTCAGGATGTGGATCTGGTCCGGCAGGATGTGATGCTTGAACCGGTCCGGAAAGACCATGATGGTGTCGTACGCGACGGATCCGCAGATGAGTGTCTTCATGGCGTCCAGTGGTGATTCCGAGTAATGGGAGGGCGCGCGGTTCAGCGCACGATGACGAAGGGTTTCAACCCGAGACGGCCTGCGATGCGATCCGCCTCGCCGCGCGCGACCGCCTTGTTCGCGTAGGGGCCGGTCTGCACGCGGTACAACCCGTCGCGTTCGAACAGATGCAGCGGTTCGCCGAGACCGTCGAGTTCGACACTCATCTTCTGCAGAAAATCACGTGCGGTGTCGGCGCTGCCGAACGCGCCGAGCTGCAGGAAGACCCCGGTACCGCCGGCTTCGACCGGCGCCGAAGGCGCGGCAGCCGCGCCCGGCGCAGCGGTTGCCACGTTCGTCGTTGCGGTGCCCGGTCCGGGAATGATCGATTCGACCTCCACCAGCCCGCTGCCGCCGGCGACGACGCCGATCCGGTGGGCGGCCACGTAAGACAGATCGATCAGTCGGCCGGCGTGGAACGGCCCGCGATCGTTGACGCGAACGACCACCGAACGCTTGGTGGCGAGCGACGTCACGCGCACGTAGCTGGGAATCGGCAAGGTGGGGTGCGCGGCCGTCATCGCATACATGTCGTAGATCTCGCCGCTGGACGTCGCCTTGCCGTGATAGCGTCGGCCGTACCAGGACGCGGTACCGCGCGCGCGGTATGGCGCCAGCTTGGTCATCGGCGTGAATGTCTGACCCATCACGGTGTACGGACGCGTCGTCGACAGCTTCACCGGCTCCAGTCGCGGTACCGCATCGGGGATGCGATCGAGATCGGCGGGCGGATTGTCGCCGGGGCCATCGTCGAGATAATAGCCGCCGGACTTGCGCCCGGTCGTGGGCGGTGGCGTCGGGGCCGACGGCGTTGCCGGCGGTGGCGCGGCAGTCGGTGGTGCAACCACCGTGGTGTCGGATGGCGGGGTGGTCGGTGCCACCGGCGGCAGTCGATCGTTGCCCACATCGGTGTGTTGGGGCGTCGCGCACGCCGCGAGCAGCGTCGCTGCAAACAGCACCGTCCATCGCCCCGCGCAACCCGCGCGTTTCACGGCTTCGCCCATCACGTCTTCACCAACCGCTTGTGCGTATGGATGCTCATCAGGATGCCGACACCGAACAGGATCGTCACCAGCGACGTGCCGCCGTAGCTGATCAATGGCAGCGGCACGCCCACGACCGGCAGGATGCCGCTCACCATGCCGATGTTCACGAATGCGTAGGTGAAGAACGTCAGCGTCACGGCACCAGCCATCAGCCGCGAGAACAACGTCGACGCATTGGCCGAGATGTACAGACCGCGGCCGATCAGCAGCAGGAACAGGATCAGCAGGATCAGATTGCCGAACAGCCCGAACTCTTCGGCATAGACGGCGAAGATGAAGTCGGTCGTGCGTTCGGGCAGGAAGTCGAGCCGCGCCTGGGTACCGTTCAACCAGCCTTTGCCGAAGATGCCGCCGGAGCCCAGCGCAATCGTGGACTGGATCGTGTGATAGCCGGCGCCGAGCGGGTCCTGCGACGGGTCGAGCAGCGTCATCACGCGCTGGCGCTGGTAGTCGTGCATCATGCCCCACAACACGGGCAGGGCTGCACCACCGGCGATGCCGGCGGCGACGATCACTTTCCACGACAGGCCGGCCAGGAACAGCACGAAGAATCCGGCGGCACCCACGAGAATGGACGTGCCGAGATCAGGTTGCAGCGCGATCAGCACGACCGGAACCGCCAGCACGATACCGCCGACGACGAAGTCCTTGAACCGCAGGATCGCTTCGTAGCGATCGAAATACCAGGCCAGCATCAACGGCACGCCGATCTTCATGATCTCCGACGGCTGAATCCGCGTGACGCCGATGTGCAGCCACCGCCGCGCGCCGTTGCTGATTTCGCCGAACAGCATCACGGCGACCAGCAGCGCGAGTCCGGCGACGTAGACGGGCACGGCCAGTCGCATCAGGTGCTGCGGCGGGATGTTGGCCACGGCCCACAGCACGGCGCCCGCGACCAGAAAATTGCCCAGTTGCGAACCGACGCGCGAGAAGCTCTCGCCGGACGCGCTGTACAGGACCATCAGGCCCACGGCCAGCAGCGTGCCGACGACCGCCATCAGGAACGGATCCAGATGCCGGACGAAGAAACGGAACAGGCGATTAATCACTGCGTTCCTCCTCGACCGCGGCGGGAGCCGGTGGTGGCGTCGCTTCCTTCGGCGGCTTGGGTTCCTTGCCGAGCAGCACCCAATCGAACACCGCTCGCGCAATCGGCGCGGCATCGGAACCGCCGTGCCCGCCGTTCTCCACCAGGATCGCCAGCGCGACCTGCGGCAGGTCCGCCGGCGCGTAGGCGATGTACAGCGCGTGGTCGCGGTGCTGCTCCTGCAACCGGGAGCCGTCGTATTTCTCGCCCTGTTTGATGCCGACCACCTGGGCGGTTCCGGTCTTTCCGGCCACCGCGTAGGGCGCACCGGAGAATGCGACCGATGCCGTGCCGCCCGGTTTGTTGACGTCGATCATCGCCGCGCGCACGCGATCGATCGTGTCCTGCTTCAGCGGAAACGTATTGAACGGCTCGGCTTCGATGGTGCGGCGATCGCCGGTCTGACTGTCTTCCACCTGGCGCACCAGATGGGGCCGGTACACGACGCCGTTGTTCGCGAGAATCGCGGTGGCGAACGCCAGTTGCAGCGGCGTCGCCAGGTTGTAGCCCTGGCCGATGCCGATCGACACGGTGTCACCGGTGAACCACTTCTGGTTGAACCGCTTCTGCTTCCAGGCCTGCGACGGCAGCAGCCCGCCGGATTCGCCCGGAATATCGATGCCGGTGCGCTTGCCGAATCCGAACTGGCCGATGAAGCTGTGCAGATTGTCGATGCCCATGTCCACGGCCAAACCGTAGTAATAGGTGTCGCACGAGATCACGATGGACCGGTGGAGGTTCACCATGCCGTGACCCTCCTTCTTCCAGTCGCGCCACCGGTGATTGCCGCCCAACGTGAAGTAGCCCGGGTCGGAGATCGTGTAATCGGGTGTGCGCTTGCCCAGTTCGAGGCCGGCCACGGCCATGAACGGCTTGAATGTCGACCCGGGCGGATACACGCCCTGCAGCGCCCGGTTGTTGAGCGGCTTGGTCGGATCGTTGCTCAGCACTTCCCAGTTCTGGGAGTCGATGCCTTCGACGAACAGGTTCGGGTCATAGCCGGGGCGCGACACCAGCGCCAGCACGCCACCGGTAGCCGGCTCGATGGCGACCAGTGCGCCGCGGCGCGTGCCGAACGCACGCTCGGCGATCTCCTGCACCCGCAGATCGAGGGCCAGATGCAGGTTGTTGCCGGACACCGGCAGGATCCGGCGCAGCGTGCGGACCGCGCGACCGCCGGCATCCGTCTCGACCTGCTCGAAACCGGTCACGCCATGGAGATCCGATTCGTAGAACCCTTCGAGACCGGTCTTGCCGATGTAGTCCGAGCCGCTGTAGTTGGCGGCGACGCCCTGATCCTTCAACTTGGCCTTGTCGCGATCGCTCAGCCGGCCGATGTAGCCCAGCACGTGCGACGCGATGTCGCCGTTGGGGTAGTGGCGAAACAGCCGGGCGTTGATCTGCACGCCGGGGAAGCGGTAGCGATTGACGGCGAACCGCGCGACTTCCTCGTCGGTGAGCCGGGTCCGGATCGGAATCGAGTCGAGATCGTGGCGCTCGTCGAGCAGCTTGCGGAAGCGCTTGCGGTCCTTCGGCTGGATGTCGATGACCTGGGCCAGATCGTCGACCATGCGGTTCAGATCCGGCACTTCCTTCGGCGTGACTTCGAGCGTGAACGCGGAATAGTTGTGCGCGATCACCGCGCCGTTGCGGTCGAGGATCAGGCCGCGGTTCGGAATCACCGGCAGCACGGAGATGCGGTTGTTCTCCGCCAGCGTCAGGTAGTGCTCGTGCTGCACCACCTGCAGATAGAAGAACCGCAGCAACAGCAGCACGAACAGGAACACGACGCCGCCTGCACAAACGGCCAGACGCCACTGGAAGCGCTGCAGATCGCGACCGAGATCGCGCATCTCGACGCCGCGCAGGCCGGGCCGGAAGCCGCCGCGGAAACCCATGCGCGATCGGCCGAGACCGAGCTTGCCGGGAAATCGAAGGGAGAACTGCATGGCCGGCCCGCCCGCCGCCGATCAGGGCACGTCGGAATCGGAGCGTCGGCGCAACGGCAGGCGCAGCAGCGCGACCAGGACCGGCCACAGCGCAGCCGCGGTGAGGCTCGACGCGAAATAGGTAATGCCCGGGAAATCGCCGCCGGCCGCGAGTCGCAGCAGCAGTTGCAGCAGTTGCTGGCCGAGCAGCATCACCGCCACATGGGCGACCTGATAGGCCAGCGGGAACATCTGGATCCGGCGATGCAGGAAGATCGCGCCGTACAACAACAGACAGTAGGCGAGCGCGTGCTGGCCGAACAGGCTCGCATCGGCGACATCCATCAGCAGACCCAGCACCCACGCGACCAGCAGGCCGACGCGGCGCGGTTGGAACACACCCCAATACACCAGCGCGATGGCAACGAAATCCGGCCACACCCACGCCAGCCAACCCGGCATCGGCACCAGATCGAGCACGACGGCGACAACCAGCGTCAGCACGATGTAGCCGGTCCGCACCGGCAGCAGGATCTCGCCGCCGTGGATGTTGTCGCCCAGCGCAGATCGGCTCATGGCGCCGGTGTCCTCTTGCGAGTGGTGCGGGTTTCGACCGGCGTTTCCACCTTCGTCTTGGTCGGGTCGGGAGGCAGCACGTCCGGCGGCGACAGCACGACCACGTGGCGGTAGTTGGCGAGGCCGGCCGTCGGCGTGCACGTGATGCGCGCGAACGCGAAGGCCGCATTGCGTTCGATGTTGGCGACGACTGCCACCGGCAGACCGGGCGGATAGGTGCCGTCGATGCCGGATGTCACCAGCACGTCGCCGATCTGGATGTCGGAGTTCACCGGGATGAAACGCAATTCGAGCGCACCATCGTGACCGAGCCCGAACGTCACGGCCCGCAGGCCGCTGCGCACGTCCTGGACCGGCACCGACTGCGATTTGTCCGTGATCAGGGACACTTCGGATACCAGCGGGAAAACGCGGGTGATCTGTCCGACGACGCCGAGATGGTCGATGACCGCCTGGCCCGCCGACACGTCGGTGGTAAGCCCCTGGTCGATGATGATCCGCCGCGTGAACGGATCGCGCGGTTCGTAGAGCACCGTGGCGACCCGCGATTTGCGGTCGGGTACCAATGGCGCATCCAGCAGGCGATGCAGCTGCGCGTTCTCGGTTTCGAGTGCCTGCAGCCGCAGCATGCGCGCCGCGCTGTCCAACGCTTCCCGCCGCAGCTTGTTGTTTTCGCTGACCAGCGACGCCTGGGTCACGAAAAACTCCCCGGCCCGCGACAGCAGCATGCCGGGCATCGCCGCGGCCTGCTGCAGCGGATACAGCGCGACCGACACGATGGCACGCACGTTCTCGCCGTAACGGAAGCGCGCGTCGGCCACGAGCATCACCAGGGAGAGCAGCGAAAAGAACGCCAGCCGGACCGCCGGGCTGGGGCCGCGCTTGAAGATCGGCGCCGGCGAGTCTTGCATCTAGGCGAGGGAAGAGGAACGGATCAGGGGAAGGGGGCTAACGGCACCGCGGCCGGCAGCGACCGGCTTCGCGATGGATCGGGGTGCCGGTTCGCGCCGGGAGGAAGCGGCGGCCGCTCAGTCGTTGGTGAAGATGCCGGTCCACTTGTCCATGTTCTCGAGCGCCTTGCCGGATCCGCGCACGACGCACGTGAGCGGATCTTCGGCGACGATCACGGGCAGTCCGGTTTCCTCCATCAGCAACCGGTCGACGTCGCGCAGCAGCGCGCCGCCACCGGTCAGCACCATGCCTTTCTCGGCGATGTCGGCGCCCAGTTCCGGCGGTGTCTGCTCCAGCGCCGATTTCACGGCACTGACGATGGAATTCAACGGATCGGTCAACGCTTCGAGGATTTCGTTGGACGAGATCGTGAAGCTGCGCGGAATCCCCTCGGCCAGGTTGCGGCCCTTCACTTCCTTCTCGCGGACCTCGGAGCCCGGGAACGCCGAGCCGATGTCCTTCTTGATCTCTTCGGCGGTCGTTTCGCCGATCAGCATCCCGTAGTTGCGGCGGATGTAGTTGATGATCGCTTCGTCGAACTTGTCGCCGCCGACCCGGACGGACGCCGAGTAGACGATGCCGCCGAGGGAGATCACGCCCACTTCCGTGGTGCCGCCGCCGATGTCGACCACCATCGAGCCGGTCGCTTCGGACACAGGCAGCCCGGCGCCGATCGCTGCGGCCATGGGTTCTTCGATCAGTTCCACCTTGCGGGCGCCGGCACCGAACGCCGATTCGCGGATGGCGCGACGTTCGACCTGGGTGGAGCCGCAAGGCACGCAGATCACGATGCGCGGCTGCGGGCTGAACAGCCGCGCATCGTGCACCTTCTTGATGAACTGCTTCAGCATCTGCTCGGTGACGGTGAAGTCGGCGATCACGCCGTCCTTCATCGGGCGGATGGCGGTGATGTTGCCGGGGGTGCGGCCGAGCATCTGCTTGGCGGACAGCCCGACCTGTTCGATCACCTTCTTGCCGTTCGGCCCGTCCTGGCGGATCGCCACCACGGACGGCTCATTGAGAACGATGCCCTGCCCGCGCGCATAGATCAGGGTGTTGGCGGTGCCGAGGTCGATGGCAAGGTCGTTGGAAAAGTAGCCGGAAAGAAATCCGAACATTCAGGCGGGTCCCGTGACGGTAGGGTGATTGAGCGTGTCTGCTGCGCTGGGTTGGGTTCGAGCGCGCTTGTGCGCCGTTGGCAATCCGGTTCTCATGCGACGCTTTCGGCTCGTGCCCCGTGTTCCTTGAGGTGTTCGTTGAGTCATCCGTACGCCGATCGCATCGAAAACTGCAGGCCGGTGAACGGAAGAAAGCGCGCGTTCTAGTGCGGAATTAGCCCGGTATGGTACCTTACGGCCCCTTGCAGAACCAAGCCTTCTGCGCTGTTTTTCCTCGATTTCCACGTCCATCCGCAGCCGCTCTCACCCGCCGATCGCCCCATGGCCCTCAGCCTCGACGACGTCGCCCGCATCGCGCATCTCGCCCGGATCGAAATCACGGACGACGAGGCCCGCCGCACGCTGGCGCAACTGAACGACATCTTCGCGATGATCGAACGCATGCAGGCCGTCGACACCACGGGCATCGAGCCGATGTCCCATCCCCTCGGGGGCGGCCAACGCCTGCGCGACGACGCCGTCACCGAAACGGACAACCGCGAAGCCAATCTGCGCAACGCCCCGGCCCAGCAGGACGGTCTGTTCCTGGTGCCGCGGGTCATCGAGTAACGCCCCGCCATGTCGCTGCACCACGAAACCCTCGCCACGCTGTCGCGCAAGCTCGCCGCCCGGGAGATTTCGGCGGTCGAACTGGCCCACCTGTATCTCGAACGGATCGACGGCAACCGCGACCTGAATGCGTTCCTCGACGTGCGGCCGGACGTGACGCTCGCGCAGGCGCGCGCCGCGGATGCGCGTCGCAAGGCTGGCGACGCCGGGCCGCTCACCGGCCTGCCGATCGCGCACAAGGACATTTTCGTCACCCGTGATTTCGCGTCGACCGCCAGCAGCCGGATGCTCGAGGGCTACATGAGCCCGTTCGACGCAACGGTGGTGTCGAATCTCGCGACAGCCGGCATGGTCACGCTGGGCAAGCTGAACTGCGACGAGTTCGCGATGGGCTCGTCCAACGAGAACAGCGCCTACGGCAACGTGCTGAACCCATGGGACAAAAGCGCGGTGCCGGGCGGCAGTTCGGGCGGGTCGTCGGCCGCCGTCGCGGCGCGCATCGCGCCGGTCGCGACCGCGACCGACACGGGCGGCTCGATCCGTGAACCCGCTGCGTTCACCGGCGTCACGGGCACCAAACCGACGTACGGGCGGCCGTCGCGATGGGGCATGATTGCCTTTGCATCGAGCCTCGACACGGCCGGACTGATGACGCTGTCGGCCGAGGATGCCGCGCTGGTGCTGAGCGCGATGGTGGGGTTCGATCCGAAGGATTCCACGAGTGTCGACCGGCCACCGGAAAACTTCGCCCGCGCATTGACCGAACCCCTCCGTGGCCGACGCATCGGCGTGCCGAAGGAGTTCTTCGGCGGCGGCCTGCAGCCGGACGTGGAAGCTGCGGTTCGTGAAGCCCTCGGGACCTATCAGCGCCTCGGCGCGAAGCTGATCGACATCTCGCTGCCCAATGCCGCGCTCGGCATTCCGGTCTACTACGTCGTGGCGCCGGCCGAATGTTCGAGCAACCTGTCGCGCTTCGACGGCGTGCGCTATGGCCATCGGGCCCGCGACTACGGCGACCTGACCGACATGATCAAGAAGTCGCGCGCCGAAGGGCTCGGCGCGGAACCGAAGCGCCGGATCCTCGTCGGTGCCTATGTGCTGTCGCACGGCTACTACGATGCCTATTACCTGAAGGCCCAGCAGGTCCGCCGGCTGATCGCCGACGAGTTCCGCGCAGCGTTCGAGCAATGCGACCTGATCGCCGGCCCGGTCACGACCAGCGTCGCATTCGGCTTCGGCGAGAAAGCCGCCGACCCGGTCGCGATGTACATGTCCGACCTCTATACGATCCCGGGCAGCCTCGCGGGCATCCCCAGCATGAGCATTCCGTGCGGCTTCGGCGCCCATGGCCGCCCGGTCGGTCTTCAACTGATGGCGAACTACTTCGACGAGGCACGCATGCTCGGTGCGGCCCATCAGTATCAACTCGCCACCGACTGGCACGCGCGCGTGCCGGCGGGTTTCTAAGCATCAGGCGGAGCCCCGGCATGGAATGGGAAGTGGTGATCGGACTCGAAACCCACGCGCAGCTGTCGACCGAATCGAAGATTTTCTCGGGAGCTTCCACGGCCTTCGGCGCTGCGCCCAACACACAGGCCAGCGTGGTCGATCTCGCGTTGCCCGGCGTGTTGCCGGTGCTGAACCGCGGCGCGGTCGAGCGCGCGATCCGGTTCGGGCTTGCCGTCGGCGCCACCATCGCGCCGCGGTCGATCTTCGCGCGCAAGAACTACTTCTACCCCGACCTCCCGAAGGGCTACCAGATCAGCCAGTACGAGATCCCGGTCGTGCAGGGTGGCGGGTTGCGCATCCTCGTCGGCGAGACCGAGAAGTTCGTGCACCTGACCCGCGCCCATCTGGAAGAGGACGCCGGCAAGAGCCTGCACGAGGACTATCAGGGCATGAGCGGCATCGATCTGAATCGCGCCGGCACGCCGCTGCTCGAGATCGTGACCGAACCCGACATGCGATCGGCGGCCGAGGCGGTGGCGTATGCCAAGGCGCTGCATGCACTGGTCCGCTGGATCGGCATCTGTGACGGCAACATGCAGGAGGGCTCCTTCCGCTGCGACGCGAACGTGTCGGTCCGGCCGATGGGCGAATCGACGCTGGGCACCCGGTGCGAAATCAAGAACCTGAACTCGTTCCGGTTCCTGGAACAGGCCATCGAGCACGAGGTGGAGCGGCAGATCGAGCTGATCGAAGGCGGTGGCCGCGTCGTGCAGGAAACGCGACTCTACGACCCGGACCGCAACGAGACCCGCGCGATGCGCTCCAAGGAAGACGCGCAGGACTACCGCTATTTCCCCGACCCGGACCTGCTGCCGCTGGAGATCGACGCCGCGTGGATCGATCGCGTACGCGATGGGATGCCGGAGTTGCCCGAAGCCAAGCGCGCGCGTTTCGCCGCCGATCTCGGGTTGACCGACTACGACGCTGGCGTGCTGACCGGCAGTCGGGAGCTGGCGGATTTCTTCGAGTCGATGGTGGCGCGGCTGCCGGGCCAGGCCAAGCTTTGCGCCAACTGGCTGATGGGCGATGTCGCCGCGCGGTTGAACCGCGAGCAGCGCGATCTGACCGATTCACCGATCAGTGCCGACGCGCTGTCCGGTCTGCTGGCCCGCATCGCCGACGGAACCCTGTCGGGCAAGATGGCGAAGGAAGTATTCGACGCGATGTGGTCCGGCGAAGGCAGCGCCGACGCGATCATCGAATCCCGGGGCCTGAAGCAGATCTCCGATTCCGGGGAACTGGAGCGGATCATCGACGACGTGCTGGCCGCGAACCCGAAGTCGGTGGAGGAATTCCGTGCCGGCAAGGAGAAGGCCTTCAACGCTCTGGTGGGTCAGGCCATGAAAGCCACGAAGGGCAAGGCCAATCCGGCCCAGGTCAACGAGATCTTGCGCAGCCGTCTCGGCGGCTGAGACAGGGCTGACCGTCGCCGGTCAGCGATTGGGCGACGACGTGGACGAGAACGCCGACAACTCGCGGTAGCGCAGTTTGTCGGCTTCGTAGCGTTCGCGGATGCTGATGACCTCGGCTTCCTTCGCCTTCCATTCGCTCTCGAACTGCGCGAGGTCCCGTTCGGCGGCGGCGATGTCTTCCTTCAAGCTGTCGGGCACCGGCTTGCCGGCCTTCAGAAAGACATCCGGTTGCTTGCGCAGCGTATCGACGTTCGCGCGGGCCGCCTTCAGTCGCGGCTCCATGTTCCGCAGCGCCTGCTGCGGCAACGCGATGCTGCGATCCCGGGCCTGGTCGATCTCGGTCTCGCTCGTATAGGTGTTCATCAACGCGGTATCACGGCGCTTCTGCTCATAGAGGCGCTTCTCGTCCGCTTTGCGCCGGACGGCTTCCTCTTCCCTCGCCTTGAGCGTCTGAGCCGTGGGCGCCGCCTCATTCTTGCGCAGCACACGTCCGCCACGATCGAGTTCGGTGGAACTGGCGTCCTTGTACTCCGGGGGCATGCGCTCGGAGTAGAAGACGTGACCCTTTTCGTCCACCCACTTGTACAGCTGCTTGGGCCCGGCGAGGGCGCCGCCTGCCGCGAGCCCGATAGCCAGGGCCACCACAGGATTCAGGAGCTTCATGAGGGCTCCACTCCATACTGTTGCCGATAAGCAACAATGGAGCGCAAGTGATGTGCCTGATCGGGTCGTTTGACCAGATAGGCTTCGATATCGTCGAGCCCGCAGATGCTGTGGACCGGAATGCCGAAGCTGCTGCGCACTTCCTGGGCGGCGGACAACGCCCCCTGTCCCCGCTCCTGCCGGTCTACTGCAATGACTACGCCGCAGGGATGGGCTCCCGCGCGCTGGATCAGCTCGACCGATTCGCGGACGGAAGTCCCGGCGGAGATGACATCGTCGACGATCAGAATTCTGCCGTTCAGCGGCGCCCCGACCAGGGTTCCCCCTTCGCCATGGTCCTTGGCTTCCTTGCGGTTGAATGCGAAAGGCACTTTGCGCCCAAATTCGGCAAGCGCCATCGCCGTGGCCGCCACCAGCGGAATCCCTGTGTACGCGGGGCCGAACAACACATCGAACGTCGTGCCGGACGCGAGCAGCGCACGCGCATAGAATCGTCCCAGCCGTCCGAGGGTCTCGCCGTCATTGAACAGACCCGCGTTGAAGAAGTACGGTGACAGCCGGCCGGCCTTGGTCCGGTACTCTCCGAACAGCAGCACGCCCGCCTGAACGGCGAAATCCACGAATTCCTCCCGATACGACTCGTCTTTTGCACGTTCCATGTTTCGTCTCGTCACACTGAATCTGAATGGCATCCGGTCCGCCGCGAACAAGGGATTCTTCGACTGGCTCGCGGCCCAGAACGCCGATGTGGTCTGCCTGCAGGAGGTGAAGGCGCAGGCCTCCGATCTGACGGAGACCATGCGCCAGCCACCCGGCATGAAGGGCTGGTTCCATCTGTCGGAGCGCAAGGGCTACAGCGGCGTCGGCATCTACAGCCGGCGCGAACCGGACCGCATCGTGGAAGGCCTCGGCATCGCGGATATCGACGCCGAGGGCCGCTACCTGCAGGCCGATTTCGGCGAATTATCCGTGATCTCGCTGTATCTGCCGTCCGGATCGAGTTCCGAAGAGCGTCTGGCCATCAAGTTCAGCTTCATGGAGCGGTTCATCCCGCGGCTGCACCTGCTGGCGCAGTCGGGACGCCACGTCGTGGTCTGCGGCGACTGGAACATCGCCCACAAGGAAATCGACCTGAAGAACTGGCGCTCCAACCAGAAGAACTCGGGCTTCCTGCCGCAAGAGCGCGCCTGGCTGTCCGGCGTCTTCGACGCGCTGGGCTATCTCGATGTGTTCCGGCTCGTCGACCAGCGCCCCGAGCAGTACACCTGGTGGTCGAACCGCGGGCAGGCCTGGGCCAAGAACGTCGGGTGGCGGCTCGACTATCAGATCGCCACGCCGGATTTCGCCCGCCGCGCCCGCGCCGCGTCCATCTTCAAGGACGCCCGCTTCTCCGACCACGCGCCGCTGACGATCGACTACGACTATCCGTTCGATCGATAGTCCGCCTTCCAAAAATCTCTCGAATCAGTAGATTTTTCCGGCGGACGTTTGCTACGCTCCGGACTACAGACGCACCAGCTTCCTCCCGCATTTCGACGGTGCGACACGTTTCCGGAGACCAGCATGCTGAATCGACTTTTCGCCGCCCTCTGTCTGGCGGGACTCGCCGCAAGCGCCCACGCCACCACCGTCTTCTCGACTGATTTCGACGGCAGCCTGCCCGCCGAAATCACACCGGGCAGCGCGACCCTGACCGGGGTTTCCGATTTCGCCGGCCTGGGCAATCCCGGCAATGTCTTCGGCGGCAACTTCCTGCGCAGCATGACCGGCAACACGGTCACCCTGACCCTGACCGACCTGCCGACCCACGACAGCCTGAGCCTGTCGTTCCTGTTCGCCGCCATCGATTCCCTCGACGGCACGGGGAGCTTCCCGTCCGGTGACTTCTTTCACATCACGCTCGACGGCGTGACGATCTTCCGCGAATCCTTCGCCAACGCGCTGGCGAGCCAGACCCAGAGCTATGTGCCGCCGGCCGGGGTCGAACTGGCCCGCCGGGTCGAGTTGGGCTTCAGCAGCGGCTTCTACTACAACGACAGCGCCTATGATCTCGGCGCCGACCCGTTCTTCGGCAACATCGCCCATACCGCATCGACCGCGACTTTCACCTTCCTGATCGAAGGCCAGGGAATCCAGAGTCTGGACGACGAGTCCTGGGCCATGGACAACCTGCGGGTCAGCGTGAATCCCGTCCCGGAACCGGAAACCTATGCCCTGATGGCCGCCGGCCTGGGGATCCTGGGTTGGCGCGCGGCCCGGCGTCGGCGCATCGCGGCCCTCTGACCGTCCGGCCTTTCGCGGTTCCCGGGGTCACCGCGACGGCTCCCCGGGTGTCGCAGGGGTTGAAGGTCGTTCCGTCCACGGCGCGACCTTCCACAACAGCAGCATGCCCGGCACGGCCAGCACCGTGCAGAGCACGAAGAAGCTGGTCCACCCGAGCTTCTCGACCAGCCAGCCGGCCCCCGCATTGATGAAGGTCCGGGGTACGGCTGCGAGACTCGTGAACAGCGCGAGTTGGGTCGCCGTGTAGGCCGGGTTCGTCGTGCGCGCGATGTACGCGACGAACGCGGCGGTGCCGAGACCGACACCCAATGCCTCGGCGCCGATGACCGTGGCCAGCACCAGACGTTCATGGACCCCGATCGCGGGATACGGCCCGGCCTGGGCCAGCACCACGAAGCCGAGAATCGTGACCAGCTGCACGACACCGAACAGCCACAGCGCCCGATTGATGCCGAGGCGCACCATCCACAGTCCGCCCAGCAACCCGCCGATCACGGCCGGCCACAGTCCGGCGTGTTTCGCGATCAACCCGATGTCGGACTTGCTGTAGCCCATGTCGAGGTAGAACGGCGTCGCGAGCGCAGTCGCCAGACTGTCGCCCAGCTTGTACAGAAAGATGAATCCGAGGATCAGCAGCGCACCGCGCACGCCGGCCCGTCCGAGCAATTCCCGAAACGGGTCCACCACTGCCTGACGCAACGTACGAGGTGCTGTGACAGTAAGTGCCGGCTCACGTACGCTCAGCGCCATCAGCAGGCCGGGCAGCATGAACAGCGCGGTAATCACGAACACGGTCGGCCACGGCAACCGGTCCGCCAGGATCAGCGACAGTGATCCGGGCACCAGACCGGCCAGCCGGTACGCGTTCACGTGCACCGCATTGCCCAGACCGAGCTCCACTTCGCCGAGCAACTCGCGGCGATAGGCATCGACCGCGATGTCCTGCGTCGCACTCGCGCAGGCCACCAGCGTTGCCGCCAGCACGATCCAGCCGAGCTCGTCGGCGGGCGACAGCGAGCCCATCCACGCGATCACCGCGAACAGGAGCAACTGCGTGATCACCATCCAGCCGCGGCGGCGTCCGAGCGCCGGCACGACGTAGCGGTCGAGCAGCGGTGCCCACAGGAACTTCCATGTATACGGGAACTGGATCAGCGCCATCGCGCCGATGGTGCGCAGGCTGATGCCCTCGGTCCGCAACCAGGCGGGCACGAGATTGAGCAGCAGGTACAGCGGCAGACCGGAGCTGAACCCGGTGAACACGCAGATCAGCATGCGCCGCGTGAGCAGGGTCGCCCACACGGTCGGACGCCTGACGGACGCGTCAGCCGGGAACGGGGGCGGCACCGGGTGCCCGGTCGAGGCGGTACATCGCGGTGGCGCCGAGCATGCCCGGCCAGGCGGTGACCGGGCGGCCATCGGTCAGCACCTGACGACCGAGGATGCGCAGCCCGTGGCCGCGGCAGAACGTTTCGAAGTCCTGGATCGTGAAGAGGTGAACGTTCGGCGTGTCATACCACTGATAGGGCAGTTCCCGGGACACCGGCATGCGGCCCGCGAGCAGTTGTGCGCGGACCCGCCAGTAGCCGAAGTTCGGGAAGCTGACGATACCCTCGCGACCGACGCGCAGGATCTCCTTCACGATCCGCTCGGTGTGCTTCATCGCCTGCAGCGTCTGCGACAGGATCACGTAGTCGAACGATCCGCTGGCGAATCCGGACAGGCCGGCCTCCAGATCGCTCTGGATCACGTCGACCCCATTGCGCGTGCACGCGAGCACGTTGTCATCCGCGATGTCGACGCCGTAGCCGGTGACACCGCGGGTCTCGCGCAGCGTCCGCAACAGCGAACCGTCGCCGCAACCCAGATCGAGCACGTGGGCGCCCTGCTGCACCCAACCGGCGATGGCCGCGAAATCGGCGCGCTGGACGGTCACGCGACATTCTCCAGATAGGCGCGGATCAGCTTGTGGTAGCGCGGATCTTCCATCAGGAACGCGTCGTGGCCGTGGGGCGCATCGATCTCCGCGTAGGTGACGTGGTGCCGGTTGTCGAGCAGCGCCTTGACGATCTCGCGCGATCGCGCCGGCGAGAACCGCCAGTCCGACGTGAACGAGACCACCAGAAACCGCGCGCGCGCTCTGGCCAGCGCCGCCGACAGGCTCCCGCCGTGGGCCAGCGCCGGATCGAAGTAGTCGAGCGCCTTCGTGATCCGCAGGTACGTGTTGGCATCGAAGTAGGTCGAGAACTTGTCGCCCTGATAGCGCAGGTACGACTCGATCTCGAATTCCACGTCGAATCCGAACTTGAACCCGCCTTCGCGCAGGCCGCGGCCGAATTTTTCGGCCATCGCATCGTCGGACAGATACGTGATGTGGCCCAGCATCCGCGCGAGCCGCAGCCCGCGCCGCGGCACGACACCGTGCGCGTAGTAGTTGCCGCCGTGAAAATCCGGATCGGTGGTGATCGCCTGCCGCGCCACCTCGTTGAACGCGATGTTCTGCGCCGACAGCTTCGGCGCGGCCGCGACGATCAGCGCGTGCCCGACCCGATCCGGATGGCTCAGCGTCCACTGCAACGCCTGCATCGCGCCGAGGCTGCCGCCGATCACGGCGACGAAACGCTCGATGCCCAGATGCGTCGCCAGCTTCGCCTGGGTCTCGACCCAGTCTTCCACGGTGACCACCGGAAAGTCGGCGCCCCACGGCTGACCCGTCACCGCGTTGATCGTCGACGGGCCCGTCGACCCGTGGCACCCGCCCAGATTGTTGACGCCGATCACGAAGAACCGGTTGGTATCCACCGGCTTGCCCGGCCCCACGAGGTTGTCCCACCAACCGACGTTCTTCGGATCGTCGGCGTACCAGCCGGCGACGTGGTGGGACGCGTTGAGCGCATGGGGAATCAGGATCGCGTTGCTGCGCGCGGCGTTCAGCGTGCCGTAGGTTTCGTAGCGCAGCGAATAGCCCGGCATCACCGCGCCGCTGCGCAACCGCAGCGGTTCGTCGAATCGGGCATCCGCGGGAGC
>JAHCKV010000160.1 GCA_026125595.1 Burkholderiales bacterium
TGAACGAACGGGGAGAAGTGGCGCGCGCCGAGTGGAGCATTGCCAAGAACGAAATCGAGCCCTTCTCGGGACCGATGGTGGTCGACTCGAAAGCTGTCGTGCAGGAGATCCGCAGGGGCGCTCGCGTCTTCGCCCATTTCCCGGAAGGCGATCACGTTGTCGCCGTTCCGGTGGGCATTCATGCACCGCGCGGAGATGAGGCGCTCGTAACCCGATCCACCGACGGCGCAGGTCGGCCGTGGAGCAAGGTCCCTTCGCTCTGACGAGTCGGCGACGCGGCGAGTTTCGCTACGTGTCGGCGTCGCTGCACGCCGTGTATCGCGCATCGCCACAACCCGCTGGACCTGCGACGCGTTGATCGCGCGCGAGGCATTCTGTCATGCAGCGTCCAGCGCTTTCCATGCAATGCGCATGGAGATAGCGTGCGCGGTCGTCCATGTCGAGTGACCTGGCACCGCCGATCCGTTAGGTCCGATAGCCGAACCGGCGGCGACGTGTTCGCCGCCCGGTACTCTCCCCGCTCTGGGTGTGCTACGGTTCGACCCATGTTCGCGCGCCACGTCTCTGCCACGATCCCAGCCCCGGTTCCGGGGTCGGCGTCGTTGCGCGCATGTTCTCGGTGGAGCTCGTCGCCTGCACGGCTCTCCGTTGCCGAGTCGTCCGCATCGCCGGACTCGACTCTGCTCGATCGAGGCATTCCCGCTTTCCTCGGGAGTGCCCGGTAACCCTCGCCGACACTCCGCTCCCTTCACAGGGTGAACGTCGGCAGGTTACCGGGTACCCACCACACCTTTCTCCGAAGGGCATGCGATATGTCGTCGCCCATCGGATCGAATCGTTGCTTTGGCCATGAGGAACAAGTCGATGAAGAATCGCAAGGAACTGCTTCTTTCCACCCGAGACGCCGCGACCCTGGCGGCCAGCTTCCGGGGGCGCGCCGCGCCCGGATCCACGGAACACGAACACGCCGAATGGTTCGACGAGCTAGTGAGCGTCGCTCGCCTGTTGCCCGGGGCGGTCGGTGACCACGTCGTCGCTCTGGGACGGCCCGTCACCTACATCGAGCAACCCACAGGTGTGAGGCACTGCGTCGCTTTCGTCGTGCCTGCGCAGGCAGAACCCGCGGCCCATCGCGTTTCGGTGCTGTCGCCCGTCGGTCGCGCGCTGCTGGGGCAAAGCGTCGGAGCGCGGATCGCGGTGAATCTGCCCGATCGCAGGATCGAGCATCTCGAAGTCATCGCGGTATCGAACAACGAGGTCGAATCGTGACGTGACCCGGCTCGACGACGCCGCGGCCCTCGGCGGGAGGATCTACCCGCCGTCCCTGGACACTGCCGATCCTCCAACCGCTTCCGTGCGGGCCGTCCCGGGATCGATGAAGGCGCATGGGTCGCGGTTGCCGTCACGTCCTTGTTGCCACGGGCCGCACTTCGTCTATCCTCCGTCTCCCGCACCGTTCAAACGAGAAACTCAATGCCAAGGAAATCCAGCCGCACATCCAACGCATCATCGAAGAAACGCCTTGCCGACCGATCGGAAGCCGGCCGCTGGTTGAGAAGCCTGCGCGAGAAAGCCGGCCTGACCCAGGCGGATATCGAGCATCGGCTGGGGCTGAGCTCGACATTCGTCTCGACGATCGAGAACGGGCGGCACGCGTTGCCGATCGACCGATATGCCGACTATGCCGACGCGTTGGGCGTCCGGGCGCGACCGTTCGTGCTGGCAGCGTTGCGCTTCTACCACCCCACCATCGCCGCGACATTGAGCCCGGCCAGGGGTTGATGGCCCCATGCGCAGGGAGGCAGGCCGGTTGGCCGTTGTCTCGTCGGCGTCCGACGAAACTGCTGACCCGAGGCCCGGGCACCGGACGCGGGCTGCCGGGGGTGCCTCCCGAGGAAGCCCGAGCGTCAGGATGATCGATCCCGCCCCGTTGCGGCGTCTGCCGGCAAACGATCATCCGGCACGGGCCTGCCTGCCGTAGTCCTCGGCTGTCACGCCCCGAGCAGTTCGCCGATCGGTTTCAGATCGTCGACCCGATCGCAGACTGCCTTCACGACCAACAGGATCGGCACGCCGAGCAACAGCCCGGAGATTCCCCACAACCATCCGAACGCCAGGACGGCGACGAACACCACGAACGGACTCATCCGGCTGGCGCGACCCATCCACCACGGCGCCAGTAGATTGCCGAACACCGCATGAATCGCGAAGGAACTGCCGCCGATCACCAGTGCCATCTCGATGGATTCGAATTGCACCAGACCGAGCAATGCGGACCCGCCACCCACCAGGACAGCGCCCACGTACGGGACCAGATTCGTGACGCCGGCCACGACGCCCCACATCGACGCCTGGTTCAGGCCGAGCAGATGGAAAACGATTCCGGTGGAAAGCCCGACCAGCACGCTGATGCCGACCTGCACCAGCAGGTACCGCTGAATCTGCTGCGAAATCTCGTTCAGCGTTTCGACGGTGACTTTCTTCCGGCTGAGCTGGGGCCCGGCAAGCTTCACCATCTTGCGACGGAAACTGTTGGCTGAAGAAAGCAGAAACAACGCCACGCAGAACGCCACCGCGGTCTGGCTCAGGAACACGAAGATACCTAGCGTTCCCGAGAGCACGTATGGCCGGACATCGAAGGCCGGCTTCTCGATGATGACGCGCGTCGGCCGGCGCTTCGGCGTCGACGCCACGGCCGGCTCCATGCCGGCCTGTGCAACGGTTTCGATATCGGCGGCCGCAGCTTGCACCTTGTCGATGGCCGACAGCGAAGTACCTTTGCCGGGCGTCAACTGCCGCAGCTTCTGCGTGACTTCCGGTAGCGTATCGATCAATTGCTGCGCTTCGTCGCGCAAGGACCAGGCGGTCAGCGCAAACGCCGCCGCCAATGCGGTCAGCACCAGCGTCGCACCAGCCACTCGCGGAATCCACCACCGCTCGAGACGGTCGACGAGCGGCGTCAGTGCATAGCTCATCATGACGCCGAACAGCAGCGGCACCAGCACACCCTTGGCCCAATACATCGCGAAAATGCCGGCCACGACTGCGATGAATGCCAGGGACACGCTGCGCACGTCCACCGGCATGTGCAACAGCACACGCTCCTGCGGCCGAGTGTCCGCACGGGTTTCCGATACCAGCAGCGCTTCTTCGGATTGTGGATTCAAGGGGACTTGTCCTCGGATGGCGAATGTTCTTGGCATCTCGTCCTGGCCGAACATCGAATGCCGTTGGTGATCCGTGTTGTCGACAGTCTGCCGAGGATGCCAGGAATCTGTCGTAGGACAATCACCGGCACGCCTATCGGCGTGCGTCGTACGTCCCGACACACCCGCCTGGTCTATCGTGAAATCGCTTGCTCGTCACCCCCGGGCAAGTCGCTCCACGCGGATAAGCCGGCGTTCATGGGTCCGCGTGGAGCACCTCTCTCGATTGCCATCACGTCGCCCCGTACAGCTGCTCGGGTTTGCCGGGCGACGCCGTTCCGGAGAACGACATGAAAACCACTTTGCTGGCGATCGCGTTGCTGGGATCAACCCTCAGTGTTCCGTCAATGGCCGCCCATGGCGACGAGATACCGGTGGAGCGTGATCGGCGCGGCACACCCGCCCATAGCGAGTCCCAGCGGCGCGAACCACCCACCGCAACGAACGAAGATCGCCCAGCGTCGCCCCGGCGCGAGGACCCGCGCGATGCGCTCGATCGGCTGCCGAGCGACAGAAGCGGCGAATACAAACGCAGCTAGGAAAACGCCGAACCAGTCTCGCGATGCGCGTTGGCGCCGGCATGGATGACGGCGAGCGGGGTGAGGCAGCCAAGGCTTGCGCCTCGGCAACGAGAACCGCGACGCAGGCGCGATGCCGGAGCCAACCCACCGTTCGACATGAGATTGAAGGGACCGGGCGCGCACGTGATACTGGTTCGGCGTTTCCCTAGCCCTCCATTCGACGGCGTCAGGCCATCGGGCGGCTGCGCAGCATCCGTGCCGCCAGAAAGGTGGCAAACACCATGATCCCCGCGCCAACCAGCGCTGCGGTGTGAAACGCGTCGACGAAAGCGAGTCGCGCCGCAACCAGCAACGCACCGCCGATCGATGAATCCATCGCGGACGCAACGTCGACCGCGCCACCCAAGGTCGCCATCGCTGCCGCACGATTCTGCGGCGCCATCTCGGCGGGCAATGTCGTGATCAACTGGGTGCGATACATCGTCGCGCCGATGCTGCCGAACAAGGCGATGCCCAACGCACCGCTGAGTTCGGACGTCGTTTCCGATATTGCGGACGCAGCGCCCGCGCGCTCCGGCGGCGCCGATGTGAGAATCATCTCGTTGCCGAGCGTGAACACCGGTGCCAGCCCGAAGCCCATCAGCAGCGTCCCGCCGATCAACACGAGCAAGCTGCCCGCGTCGGCCGCCAGCATCAGCAAGAAGAATCCGAGCGCCGAAGCCGCCAATCCCCCTGTCATCAACTTGACCGGCGCCACATGACGCCCGATCCGCGGCGCGGTCAGCGATCCGACGACGAACGCCAGCGCCCACGGCAACGTCACCCATCCCGCTTGCAGCGGCGACAGCGCCAGTACCAGTTGCAGATACTGCGTGATGAAAATGTATACGCCGAACATCGCAAGCGAAGACAACCCATAGGCTGTGATCGCTGCGGTAAACCGGGGCATGCGGAACAGCTTCAGGTCGAGCAGCGGATACGCGAGCCGTCCTTGGCGACGTCCGAACATGACTGCCAGCACGATGCCGGCTCCGATGGCGATTGCGGCAACGGTATCCATTCCCTGCTCCGCCGATCGCTTCACGCCGTAGATGGCGATCAGTACCGCCGACAGCGACAGCACCACGCTCGGCAAATCCACGTGCCCGGCGTTCGGATCCCGAAACTCCGGCAACAAGGTCGGTCCAAGCGCCAGCAGCGCAATCATCACCGGCACCGCCACCAGAAACACCGAACCCCACCAGAAGTATTCGAGCAGCACGCCGCCCACCAGCGGACCGATCGCCCCCCCGAGCGAGAAGCTCGCGATCCAGACGCCGATGGCGAACTGGCGCTGGGCATCGTCGTGGAACATGTTGCGGATCAGCGATAGCGTCGAAGGCGCCAGCGTCGCACCGGCGATTCCCAGCAGCGCGCGCATCGCGATCAGCATCTCGGCGCTGGTGGAAAACGCCGCGATGATCGATGCGACGCCGAACGCAGCCGCGCCAGCCAGCAGCAACCTGCGTCGCCCGATCCGATCGCCGAGCGTGCCCATCGTGATCAGGAATCCGGCGACCAGAAAACCGTAGATGTCCACGATCCACAGCAACTGGGCACCCGACGGCTTCAACTGGGTGCTGATGGCCGGCAATGCGAGATTGAGCACCGTCAGGTCCATCGCGTAGACCAGACAGGGCAACGCGATGATCGACAATCCGATCCATTCGCGGGAAGTGGCTTTCGCCGGCGGCACCAGGGTTTTCACGAATGGTCGATCAGGCGGGAAAAAGGAATGGGGCGGTCGCACCGCCCCGGGTTCGGGTACCGTCGATCTGTCGACGCACGGCGACGCCGACTGTGCCGTTCAGGCCTCCACGATCATCTGGAAGCCGCCGTAGATCAGCCGCTTGCCGTCGAACGGCATCGGATTGGTCGCGGCACTCAGGCGCGGATCGGCCATGGCCTTCTTCATGCCCGTATCCCGCAGTTCCCGCGACGGCCAGACAATCCACGAGAACACGACCGTCTCGTCATCCCGACGCTTCACGGCCATGGGAAACGACGTGAGTTTCCCGTCGGGCACATCGTCACCCCAGCATTCGACGACCTTCAATGCACCGCATTCCTTGAACACCGCAGCTGCGGCTTCGGCGTGTTTGCGGTAGCCATCACGGTTGGCCGTGGGTACGGCCGCGACGAATCCATCGACATAGTTCATGGGGTTCTCCGTTCTGCCGCGGGGTAGTTGAGCAACATCTCCAGGTAGCGCCGCAGATGGCCGACGCACTGGGCGGCGATCTCCGGTCCGTCCTGGGCCTTCGCCAGGATGAATGCACCCTGAATCGCCGCCTGCGTGAACGACGCGACGCTTTCGGGACGCCAATCGGCATCGGGCGCGTACAGCACCTTGGCCTGCGCGATGTCCTCGGCCACCGTGGCCGCGTGCCCGAAGATGCCGCGGTTGCAGGCATCGCGGATGGCCGGATGGGTCGCGTAGGTTTCCTGCACCATCGTGCCCAGCAGACACGTGAATTCGAACAACGCGCCCCGCAGAATGTCGGTCCGGAAATCGACGTAGCCGAACACCCGGTCGCGAGGATCTGCCAACTGT
The DNA here is from genome assembly GCA_026125595.1 of Burkholderiales bacterium. Taxonomy (GTDB): domain Bacteria; phylum Pseudomonadota; class Gammaproteobacteria; order Burkholderiales. The sequence continues at coordinate 6,321 of JAHCKV010000160.1, forward strand.
CGGTACGGCGCGCTGGCGAACAAGTTGGCCGCCATGGCGTTCCAGTGCTCGATGGCGGCCAGCGCCAGATCTTCCTTTCCCTTGAAATGGTGGAAGAAACTGCCTTTGGTCACGTCCGCCCCATGGCAAATGTCGTCTACCGTCGTCGCGGTATAGCCCTTGGTACGGACCACCTGTAGAGCCGCGTCGAGGAGCCGGGTCCTGGAAGCATGGGGAGCGAGTTTCATCAGACCATACCGATTGGTTGGTACGCAACATACCGACCGGTACGCCCCTCTGTCAATCGCGAAACCCCGCAGCGATCGCCGCGCCGCGCTGCGGACTTGAACTCGCCGCGACGGCCCTCACAATCGAACAGTCCGCGGATGAATCCGCGAGCCCTGATCCGCACCTGTCGTCAGCGCGCGCGGCGAGTCCGGAACAGGGTTCGGAAGGACCGGAACGGCTATACTCCGCCGCTTTGCAGCAGACTCATGTCGAGGTGCCGGATCGAAGATCCGGTGGTGCCAGGTGAGGCCGTGTGCCCACCGCTCGTCGGCGGGTGGACCCCGATCAGGGGAAACCACTTCATCGATGGGCCCAGGTCCTCGCGACACCCGGGTTCGGGGCGAACAGGCGTTCCCTCTCCCAGAATTTTTCCAGAGCAGGTCGATGCCGTGCCGGTAAATCTCAAATCTCCTGAAGATGTCCAACACATGCGGGTCGCCGGACGACTCGCCGCGGAAGTCCTCGACCACGTCGCCCCGTTCGTCAAGGCCGGCGTGACGACCGACGAACTCGACCGCATCTGCCACGACTACATCGTCAACGTGCAGCAGGCCGTCCCCGCCCCGCTCGGCTACAAGGGCTTCCCGAAGTCGATCTGCACCTCGGTCAACCACGTCGTCTGCCACGGCATCCCCGGCGACAAGCGCCTGAAGGCCGGCGACATCGTCAATATCGACGTCACCGTCATCAAGGACGGCTGGCACGGCGA
>JAHCKV010000161.1 GCA_026125595.1 Burkholderiales bacterium
GATCGCCATCGACCGTCGCGCCGGCCGGCGCGCGTTGCGCGAGATGCTCGAGCAAGGCCGCGACCGGCTCGCGCAGGGCTTCTGGATCGTCGTGTTCCCCGAAGGTACCCGCGTACCGCCCGGTTCGCGCGTCCCGTACCAGATCGGCGGCGCGTGGCTCGCTTCGAAGACGGATGCATCGGTGGTGCCGGTCGCGCACAATGCGGGTACGCTGTGGGCGAAAGGCGCGTTCCTGAAATATCCGGGTACGATCACGGTCAGCATCGGCCCGGCCATCGACCCGTCGGGCCTCACGCCCGATGCGCTCAACACCCGAGTGGAATCTTGGATCGAGAACGAAGTCGCGCGCCTCGGAACGGCGCGAACCTGACCGCAGACCTGTTCCCCGTCACCACGGTGGAGCAACCTCGGCGCATCGCGCTGCGGGGTCGCGAAGTCTCGTTCGTGCTGAAGCGCAGCCAGCGCCGGCAACGCATCGCGTTTCTGGTCGATGACGCCGGCCTTTCCGTTCATGCGCCGTGGCGCGCATCGGAGCAGGCGGTGGAAACCGCGATCCACGGCGCGGCCCGGTGGATTCTCGGCAAGCTCGATGAATGGTCGCATCGCGCGCCGGCGCGCACCCGCACATGGACCGATGGCGACACCATCGAATACCTGGGTCGGCCGGTCACGCTGTCGCTGGTGCACGAACCGACGCTGTCGCTGGCCGAACTGACCGACCCTGAAACGCTGCGCATCCGGCTGCCGCGGCCGGAGGATCCGATCGCTGTGCGTGCCGCCGCGATCAAGTGGTACCGCCGCCACGCCGAACGCCATTTCCCCGACCGGGTGATGGTGTATGCGGATCTCCTCGGGGTAGAGCGGCCGAAGATTCTGCTGTCCGATGCCGCCGGACGCTGGGGCAGCTGCAATTCGAAGGGCGAGGTACGACTCAACTGGCGGCTGATGCAGGCACCGACCGAACTGGTGGACTACGTGATCGCACACGAAGTCGCGCATCTGCTGCACATGAATCATTCGGCCCGCTTCTGGCGCGCCGTGGGACGCATCTTTCCCGATTACGAAACCGCGCGGGCCGAGCTGTCGGCCCAGAGCCGCCACTTCATGTCGCTCTGAAGTATCCTTCGACGCATGCGCCGCACTGCCCTACTGTTGCTGTCCCTGCTCACTCTTCCGGCCTGCGGCCTCAAGGGGCCGCTGTATCTGCCCGACGGCAGCACGCCCCAAGGCACGCTCATCGTTCCGACGAAGGTCCAGAAGTGAATCCGTTCGAGTACCGAGCCGGCGTGCTGCACGCCGAGGGCGTCCCGTTGCCAGCGATCGCCGAGCGTTTCGGCACGCCGTGCTACGTCTATTCCCGCGCCGCGCTGACGGCCGGCATCCACGCGTTCGATGCCGCGTTCGGCGATCATCCGCATCTGCTGTGCTATGCGATGAAGGCGAATTCGTCGCTGGCGGTGCTGAATCTGTTCGCGCGGCTCGGCAGCGGCTTCGACATCGTGTCCGCCGGTGAACTGCGGCGCGTGCTGGCCGCGGGCGGCGACCCCGCCAAGGTGGTCTTCTCCGGCGTCGGCAAGTCGGAAGCGGAGATGCGCTTCGCGCTGCAGACCGGCATCCTGTGCTTCAACGTCGAATCCCGCAGCGAGCTGCTGCGGCTGTCGCGCGTCGCCACCGAGCTGGGCCGCATCGCGCCGATCAGCCTCCGGGTGAATCCGGATGTCGATGCGAAGACGCACCCTTACATCTCCACGGGGCTGAAGGCCAACAAGTTCGGCGTCGCGTTCGAGAACGCCCGCGCGTACTACGCCGAAGCGGCGCAGCTGCCGGGCATCCGCGTCCGCGGCATCGACTGCCACATCGGCTCGCAGATCACCGAAACCGCACCGTTCGTCGACGCACTGGACCGCGTGCTCGCACTGGTCGACACGCTGGCCGCCGACGGCATCGAACTGGATCACATCGACGTCGGCGGCGGCCTCGGCATCCGCTACGACGATGAAGCACCACCGCCGATCCACGAGTACGTCACGGCCATGCTGACCCGTCTGCGCGACCGTCCACAGACCGTGCTGCTGGAACCCGGCCGCGTGCTGGTGGGCAACGCCGGCGTTCTGTTGACGCGCATCGAGTACCTGAAGCACGGCGAGACGAAGAACTTCGCGATCATCGATGCCGCGATGAACGACCTGATGCGCCCGGCGCTGTACGAAGCCCACCACGGCATCGTGCCGGTCCGCAACGATCGCGGCTCGACGCAGACCTACGACGTCGTCGGTCCGGTGTGCGAGAGCGGCGATTTCCTCGGACAGGATCGCCCGCTGGCCGTCGAGGAAGGTGATCTGCTCGCCGTTCATTCCGCCGGCGCCTACGGCATGAGCATGGCGTCCAACTACAACACGCGACCGCGCGGCGCCGAAGTGATGGTCGATGGCCACGAGGTGCATCTGATTCGCGCCCGCGAACCGGTCGAGACACTGTTCGCGCTGGAACGGCTGCTGCCCGGCAACTGAAGTCCGTCGCGAACCTGTGCCTTCCGGATCCGAGCGTTCCGTGCAACCCATCGTCGTCATCTCGAACCTGAGCAAGACCTATGGCAGCGGCCATCGCGCGTTGCAATCGGTCGACCTGGAGATTCGTCGCGGCGAGATCTTCGCGCTGCTCGGCCCGAACGGGGCCGGCAAGACCACGCTGATCGGCATCATCTGCGGGCTGGTCCGGCCGACATCCGGCACGGTGCTGGCTGACGGACACGACATCGGCCGCGACTACCGGGCCGCCCGCGCGACCATCGGCCTGGTGCCGCAGGAACTCTCGACCGACATGTTCGAGACGGTGTGGGCCACCGTCAGCTTCAGCCGCGGTCTGTTCGGCAAGCCGAAGAATCCCGCCCACATCGAGCATGTGCTGCGCGAGCTGTCGCTCTGGGACAAGAAGGACAGCAAGATCGCAGCGTTGTCGGGTGGCATGAAGCGCCGCGTGCTGATCGCCAAGGCACTGGCGCACGAACCGCGGATCCTGTTCCTCGACGAACCCACGGCCGGCGTCGACGTCGAACTGCGCCGCGACATGTGGGGCATGGTGCGACGGCTGCGCGAACAGGGCGTCACGATCATCCTGACGACGCACTACATCGAGGAAGCCGAGGAGATGGCCGACCGCATCGGCGTGATCGACCAGGGCAGGCTCGTGCTGGTCGAAGACAAGCACGTGCTGATGAAGCGGCTCGGCAAGACCCGTGTCGAGATCGGTCTGAAGCGACCGATGGAAGCGGTGCCGACGGCCCTGGCCGCCTGGCCGCTGACGCTCTCCGCCGACGGCCGGACGCTGTCCTTCACGCTGGCCGGGGAAGGCACCCACGAAGAATCCGCGGTGGCCGATCTGCTGAAGCAGCTGGTCGCGACGGGCGTCGACTTCAGCGCGATCAACACCAGCCGCTCTTCGCTCGAAGACATCTTCGTCGACCTGGTCGGGAAGCGCCCATGAACCTGCACGCGGTCCGCGCGATCTACACGTTCGAACTGGCCCGTGCGTGGCGCACGCTGTTCCAGAGCCTCGCCTCGCCGGTGCTGTCGACTTCTCTGTATTTCATCGTGTTCGGCTCCGCGATCGGCAGCCACATGACGGCGATCCAGGGGGTGTCGTACGGCGCGTTCATCGTGCCGGGCCTGATCATGCTGACGCTGCTCTCCGAGAGCACGTCCAACGCTGCGATCGGCATCTACTTGCCACGGTTCACGGGGACGATCTACGAACTGCTGTCGGCGCCGGTGTCGGTGCCCGAGGTGCTGCTGGGTTACGTCGGCGCGGCGGCGACGAAATCGGTCGTTCTCGGGCTCGTGATCCTGACGACGGCACGGTTCTTCGTGTCGTTCGAGATCGTGCATCCGTTCTGGATGATCGCGTTCCTGGTGCTGATCGCGGTCACGTTCTGCCTGTTCGGCTTCATCCTCGGCATCTGGGCCGACGGCTGGGAAAAGCTGCAGATCGTCCCGCTGATGATCCTGACGCCGCTCACGTTCCTGGGCGGCACGTTCTATTCGATCGAGATGCTGCCGCCGGTCTGGCACCAGCTGATCCTGCTCAATCCGGTGTTCTATCTGGTGGATGGATTCCGCTGGGCGTTCTACGGCATCGCCAACGTCTCCGTCGTGATCAGCTTCGGCATGACGCTGATGTTCCTGTTGGTCTGCGTCGGCCTGATCGCGTGGATCTTCAAGTCGGGGTATCGTCTGCGCTCCTGACACGTTCCGTGAACGGGCATCGATGACACCCATCCGCCTCGCGACCCCCGAAGACGCGCCGCCGATCGCGACACTGTCGCGTGACCTGATCGAAATCGAACTGGGATGGTCGTACACGCCGCGGCGCGTGCTCGGTCTGCTGCGCCAGCAGGAAACCTGCAGTATCGTCGCCGATGACGGCGGTGGCATCGCCGGCTTCGCCATCATGTCGTTCCACGACGAGCACGCGCATCTGGCCCTGCTGGCCGTGGCGCCGCGTCGCCAGGGCAGCGGAATCGGCAGTCGGTTGCTCGCATGGCTGGAAGACAGCGCCCGCACCGCAGGGTTGTTCACGATTCACGCGGAAGTCCGCAGCCGCAATACATCCGCCCGCAAGTTCTACCGAGCGCGGGGTTACGTCGAACGATGCGAGATGCTGGGCTACTACCGCGGCCTCGAATCGGCGATCCGCCTCGAGCACGATCTCCGTTGCATCCAACCGCACACCACCCCAGGGAGCAACCCATGACGACACGTCCGCCGATGAATCCCCGCCACGTCGAATGGTCCGGCGAGAATCCCGGCATGTATCTGCGCGAGACGGCCGATGGGCCGTACGTGTCGCTGATCAGCTTCGCGCGGGTCGTCATCTCGCCCCATGGCCGCGGTCACGCCGCCATCGTGGTGCTCGATCCGGACGGCGACGGCAGCGATCCGGCACGGCCCAACTTCTGCGCGACCGACAACGAACCGCTGGCGCAGTACCTCCTCGGTCATTTCGTGCATCACTTCCTGGCGTTCCGCGGCAAGCGCTGCCTCGACACGCTGAAGATCGTGCCTGGTTGGGATTTCGCGGCGTCCGGCGATGGCCGCACGACCCACACCGAATCCTGCAAGAGCACGCTCGGCCAGGTCGCGCTGACGTGGAACGACTGGGGCGATCAGTACATGGTCGAGCTGACCGGCGACAAGCCCGCCGTCACCGGCACCCACGAGATGTTCTCGATGTTCATCGACGCACGATCGGTGGACGCCACCGTCAACGGCAGACCGATCGCCGGTCGGCCGTTCCCGCGCAGCTTCGCCGGCAAGGCCGATTCCAGCACCGCGTTCCTGGCGTTCTCGGAGACGTGGGTCAAGATGTGATCGCCGACGTCGCCGCGACTTCTCCGAGCAGCCACGCGACGAACGCGATGACCGCCGGGCGGTCCGCGGCGGCATCCGGCACCAGCACGACATAACCTTTGCCCGGCCGCTCGTGGGCGTGCAGCCGGGCCAGCTTGCCTTCCGCGATGCGCGGTGCCGCGAGATGCAGCGGCGACAGCACGATGCCCAATCCGCGCTCCGCCGCTTCGAGCGCCACGAGAATGTCGTGGGCGACCAGCGTCGGCGCCGGCCCGTTCGCCTCGGACAGCCAGTTGCTCCAGCGAAACTCCGGATGCTCGATCAACGGCTGTTCGCGCACGACGGCATCGATGGGCTGGTCACGACGGCGCGCCGCCAGCGCCGGTGTTCCGAGCGCGACGATGACTTCGCTCCACAACGCGTGCGACTGCACGCCGGCGGGAACGACGTCGGTGAAACGCACCGCGAGGTCCACGCGACCGGTGTCCAGATTCAACCGCGATTCGGTGATCTCGGCCACGATGTCGACGCGCGGATGGCGCTCCCGGAATCGCACCAGCCGCGGCGCCAGCCACAACCGCGAGAACCCCGGCGGCACCGAGATGCGCAGCGTCAACCGCGCGGCGTCCGACAGATCGTAGAGACGGTCGTGCAGCACGGCGCCGAAGCGCTTGACCGCGTCGTGATACAGCCGGCCTGCCGGTGTCATCGCCGCCTCGGGCGCGAGCCGCACGAACAGGCTGACACCGAGCCGATGTTCCAGCAACCCGATGGACTGGCTCAGCGCCGAACGGGTGAGGCCCAGTTCGCGCGCCGCACGTCCGAGACTGCCGAGCCGCGCCACGGCTTCGAACGCCGTCAGGCTGTGCAGCGGTGGCAACGGTGCCGGATTCGACATGGTGCGTTTCCGTGGAGGAGCTTGCGCGGGGCTGGATGCCGTCCGACTATCGGGGCACCATGCCGACGCAACCGGAATCTACCGCGCTCGCTGAACTGCCGCTGCACGATCTGGCCGCATTCGAAGCCGTGGCGCGGTTGGGTACGTTCGGCGCCGCCGCCGCCGAGCTGGCGGTGACGCAATCGGCCGTCAGCCACCGCGTCCGGCATCTGGAAACAACGCTCGGATGCGCGCTGTTCGATCGGGGTGCCAAAGGGGCGCGCCCGACCGCCGCTGGTGAACGCTATTTCGCGCTGGTGGCTGCCGCGCTCGATGAACTGCGCAGTGCCCAGACCGCACTCGACCTGCATGAGAAGCGCTTGTTGCGCGTCGCCGTGGCACCTGCTCTCGGTACCGCATGGCTGTTGCCGCGCATCGAGGCGTTCCGGGAACGACATCCCGGCAGCACGTTCGAGGTCCGCACGGTAGCCACGCCGGACGACCCGGCCACCGACGACTGCGACGTGCTGATCCACTATGCCGAGGCTGCGGTCCCGTCGGATCGCGTGCACGCGTTGTTCGAAGACAGCATCCGCGCCGTCTGCAGCCCGGCTTTCCTGGCCGAGCACGGCCCTTTCGATTCGGTCGACCGGCTGCTCGCCGCCCCGCTGCTGCGCCATGTGCTGCTCCCGTGGGAAACGTGGATCGCCGGTGCGTTCCGCCGGACGGTGACCGTTCCGCACGCGTGGATGCTCGACGACGCCGTCAGCCTGCTCGAAGCGGCGGCGCACGGCCTCGGGCTGGCGTTGGCAACGCGCGTGGCGGCGGATCCGCTCGTCGATTCGGGCCGGCTCGTCATCGCGCATCCGCACATCGCCAACACCGCGTCGTACACCGCCCGCGTGACCGATACCGGCCTCGCGAAAACCCTCGCGGCACGGTTCGCGTCCGCGCTCGCTACCGCGGCTTCCGGATGATCGAAGAGACCGGCAGCACCATGCCGGGCCAGCCGGCGCGGTCGAAGTAGCGCTGCAGTTCGTCCCACGGGGAGCCCGGTGCACGCTCCGCTGCAC
>JAHCKV010000162.1 GCA_026125595.1 Burkholderiales bacterium
GCAGATACCGGTCGGCGTCGTCGCCGGCGGGCAGTTCGCCGGGCTTCAACGGCACGAACGCCCACTGCTGGCCGAGCACCCAGCTGCGCATGAACTTCAGTGCCGGCATCACGCGTCGCCGTTCGGTGCCCGAGCGCAGGATGAACGTCTCGTCGACCGACGAATACCCGACCACCACCGCGAAATGCCAGATGGGCACCGACTCCAGTCCGAGGTTCTGCAGCACGACCACGGGCCGACCGGCCTGCAGTTCTTCCAGCAACGCCGCCAATGTCGGCGCCAGCACGTAACCGATGCGACCATGGTTGCGGGTGGCTGCGACCATCTCCACCTGCAGGCTGCCCTTTCGACCCGGCAGATAGACCGCCGGCACCAGTTCGTCCGGCGTGGTCGGCTGATCGGCGTAGGTCAGCACGGTGGCCAATGCCGCTGGCCCGCACTGGTAGTCGCGTTGCGGAAAGAACGGCACGTCGTCGAGCTCGACCCGCGTCGGCGCCGCCACGGCGTTGATCCGCGGCGCGAGGATCGGCCCGTGCTGCGCGCACCCGCCCAGCACCATCAGCACCGCCAGAACAATGCAAACACGCAAGGGGGACTCGATCGCGGAGATGACAACGGCTGCCCGGCAGCGGGCTTCGGAACGACGGCAGGAACGGCCTCGACCGGGCCGTTCCTGCTGCGCCGCGATCTACTTGTAGTTCAGCTTGTTGGTCGCGAACAGATAGACCAGCACACCCAGCAGGACGATCAGCAGGATCCAGCCCAGATCACCCGCGGCCGGCAGTTCGGCCAGCTTCTGGTCCAGTTGCTGCACTTCGGCGTCGGTCAGCGACGCCACGCGCGCCCGCGCCTGGTCCGGATCGATGCCGGCATCGACCATCGCGGTGCGCACTTCCTGGCGAGACAACTGGCTGTCGATGCGCGCCTCGGCGGCGCCGCGGTCCTGCAGTTGCACGACGGCCGCCGTATCGAACGCGGCGGCGCCAGCCGTCTGCAGAAACCCGAGGTTCAACAGGCATGCGGTCAAGGCCAGGCACAACAAGCGGGACAACGAACGGACATTCATGGCGATGGGCTCCTGGTGGATATCGATCGGTCCGACGATTTCTCCCGGGCGGGAGGCACGACGCGCGAGATGATAGGCGTGCGCCTCCTCGAAATCCTCAGGCGCCGTCCGACGTCGCCGAATGGCGACAATCCGCTACCTATCCGCCACCGCATGGCGCTCCAGCTCCGCCAGCATCCGCTGCACGCGATCCGCGACTTTCTCGGTCGACAGCTTCTCGCGGATCCGTTCGATCATCAGCGGAAACGCGAACGGCGTCGGATGCGGTGGCGCCACACGCCGAACGGTGCGCCGTGCGATCTCCCGCAGCGTTTCGCGCATGCGGCCCAGTTCCAGCTCCTGCTCCAGCACTTCGCGCTTCGATTGCTCCAGCAACCGGTTGGTCGGGTCGTACTTCTCGAACACGTCGAAGAACAGTTCGCTGGATGCCTGCAATTGCCGGTTGCTCTTGGCCTGCCCCGGGTAGCCCTGGAACACGAGACCGGCCACGCGCGCGATCTCGCGAAACCGGCCCCGGGCCAGCATGCCGGCGTTCAGACTCGCCAGCGCGTCGTCCTCCAGACCCCGTTCGTCGAACAATCCGGCATCGAGGAAATGCGGCCAGTCCACCGGCTCGGGGGCCAGCAACTCGAAGCCGTAGTCGTTGACGCAGATCGAGAAGCTGGTCGGTCGTTCGCGACCGATGCGCCACGCGAGCAGATGCGCGAGCCCGGTGTGCACGTGGCGCCCCCCGAACGGAAAGCAGAAGAAGTGATGACCTTCTCGCGTCTTCACCGTTTCGATCAGCAACTCGTCGCGTGCGGGAATCAGCGACCAGCGCGCCTGGATCTCGAACAATGGAATCAGCGCGGCCGTTTCCGGCTCCGGATGCTGCCCTTGCCGCGCCAGATCGATCAGTTCGACGACGGCCTGCGCCAGCTCCGACGACAACGGCATCTTGCTGCCGTTCCAGCGCGGCACCGCACCCTTGCCCGGCTTCGCGCGGCGCACATAGGCCGTCATCTGGTAGACGCGCACCAGCTCCAGCAACCGGCCGCCGAACAAAAAGCAGTCACCCGGTTTCAACCAGCCGATGAAGCGCTCTTCCACGTGCCCGATGCGACCGCCGCTCAGGTAGCGCACCTCGATCGAGCCGTCGCTGACGATGGTGCCCACCGACAGGCGATGGCGTTTCGCGATGGCGCGATCCGCCACGTGGTGGCGACCGTTCGCATCGACGACGACGCGGTGATACTCCGGATACGCGTACAGCGAATCCCCGCCGCGGACCACGAAGTCCAGCGCCCAGCGCCATTCGTCGTCGCGCAGATCGCGATAGGCGTGGGTGCTGCGCACTTCCGCGAGCAACGCGTCCGGATGAAATCCACCGCCGAGCGCGACGGTGACCAGATGCTGCGTCAGCACGTCGAGCGGTTTGCGTGGCGGTCGCCGCGATTCGATGCGACCCGCTGCGGCGGCACGACGTGCCGCAGCGGCTTCCACCAACTCGAAGGCATGGGTCGGCACGCAGGTGACGCGCGACAGACGACCCGGCGCGTGGCCCGATCGACCCGCACGCTGCAGCAGGCGCGCCACCCCTTTCGGACTGCCCAGCTGCAGCACACGCTCGACGGGCAGGAAGTCGACGCCCAGATCGAGGCTCGACGTGCAGACGCAGGCCTTCAGGCTGCCGCTCTTCAGACCCTGTTCGACCCAGTTGCGGACATCGCGATCGAGCGAACCGTGATGCAGCGCCAACAGCCCCGCCCATTCCGGACGCGCATCGAGCAGCGCCTGGTACCAGAGCTCCGCCTGGGACCGCGTGTTGGTGAACAACAGCGTCGTGCTCGACGCCTCGACCTGGGTCACCACCTCGTCCAGCAACCGAACGCCCAGATGCCCGGCCCACGGAAAGCGTTCGATCGTCGCCGGGATGATCGTGTCGATCGCGACCGCCTTCGCCAGTTTCCCCTGCACCAACCTGCCGCGTCCGACCAGCACATCCATGGCTTCGTCGAGATTGCCGAGCGTCGCCGACAGACCCCACGTGACCAGCGCCGGATTCCATCGGCGCAGCCGTGCCAGCGCGAGCTGGACCTGCACACCGCGCTTGCTGCCCATCAGCTCGTGCCATTCGTCGACGATCACGGTGCGCACGGTACCGAGTTTGTCGCGCGCATCGGATTGGGTCAGCAACAGCGAAAGGCTCTCGGGCGTCGTCACCAGCGCACTGGGCAGGCGTCGCGCCTGCTTCGCGCGTTCCGCGGACGACGTGTCGCCGGTACGCATGCCGACGGTCCACGGCAATTCCAGATCGGCGAGCGGCGCTTCCAGCGCTTTCGCCGTGTCGGCGGCCAGCGCACGCATCGGCGTGAGCCACAACACCGTCAGCGGTGGTGTCGCGCGTTCGGCATCGTCTTCGCGCAGCAGCGCCGCGAACCATGCCGCGTAGGTCTTGCCGGTTCCGGTGGTCGCGTGAATCAGACCCGATTCACCGGCCGTGGCCGCGGCCCACACGGCCCGCTGGAACGGGAACGGTTGCCACTGCCGCGCTTCGAACCAGCGCTCGATGCGAGCGGCCAGCGGCAACGGTGCGGCGACATCGTCCACGGCGGTCAGACGCGGCCGAGCCGGACGGGTGGCGACGTCATGGACGTTGCGCGTCGGCATCGGCGAGCAACGCGTGCAGCCGGTCCAGCGAATCCGCTTCGTCGATGCGCTTGTCGTCGCGGATTCGCAGCATGCGCGGAAAACGCACGGCGACGCCGCTGCGATGGCGCGGCGAACGCTGGATGCCCTCGAAGCCGATCTCCATCACGAGCGACGGCGTCACGCTGCGCACCGGCCCGAACTTCTCGATAGTGTGCTGGCGGATGAACGCGTCCACCGTGGCGATCTCGGCATCGGTCAGCCCGGAATACGCCTTCGCGAACGGCACCAGCGCGCCATCGGACCACACCGCGAACGTGTAGTCGGTGTAGAGACTTGCACGGCGGCCATGTCCGCGCTGCGCATAGACCAGCACGGCATCGACACGGTACGGATCGATCTTCCACTTCCACCACTCGCCGCCGCTGCCGAGCTTGACGCGCCCGGCCCCGTACGCCGCGTCGATGCGCTTCAGCATCAGACCTTCGACGCGGCGACCGCGGGATTCCTCGCGCAGGCGTGCGAGCCCCGCCCAATCGTCGGCCACCACGGCCGGGGACAACGTCAGCGCCGGATGGGCCAATGCATCGACCAACGCCGCCAGTCGTTCACGCCGCTGTGCGAACGGCCGCGCGCGCAGATCCTCGCCGTCCGCTTCGAGCAGATCGTAGGCCACCAATGCCACCGGCGCGTCGCGCAGCACTTTCGGCGTCAACGTCTTGCGACCGATGCGTTGTTGCAGCAACGCGAACGGCAACGGTGCGCCGTCGCGCCATGCGAGCACCTCGCCATCGAGGACCGTGCCATCGGGCAGCGCAGCGCCGATCGCCGCGATCTCGGGAAGACGCTCCGTCACCAGTTCATCGCCCCGCGACCAGACGAACACGCGCCCGGACCGCCGGATCAACTGCGCGCGGATGCCGTCCCACTTCCACTCGGCGTGCCAATCCGTCACCGGCCCCAATGATTCCACCGAGCGCTCCAGCGGATGGGCGAGAAAAAACGGGTACGGCCGTCCGGCGCGCTCCGAGGGATCACCCTCCGCCAGCAACGCGCGATAGCGAGCGGGCGTCGGTTGCCAATCGCCCATCAGCCGCTCGGCCACCAACCGCGGATCGACGCCGCCGGCTGCCGCGACGGCACGCGTCACCAGCAGCTTCGACACGCCCACGCGAAAGCCACCGGTGATCAACTTGTTCCAGACGAATCGCCCGCGATGATCGAGATCCGCCCACGCCCGCAGCAATGCGCGTTCGATCGCGTCCGGCGGCAGATCCCGCAGTGGCAGCAGGCGCGCTTCGATCCAACGTGCCAGCGGCGCATCGTCGACGACACCGGGTTCCGGCAGCAGATGGGCAATGGTTTCGGCGAGGTCTCCCACCGCCTGATAGGCCTCTTCGAACAGCCATTCCGGAATCACCGCAACGCGCGTCGCCAACGCGCGCAGCGCCTTGGTGGGCACCACCTGCCGCGGCTTGTGACCAGCCAGGAAGAACACCGCCCACGCGGCATCGGCGTCGTCGGCGTCGCGAAAATACGCCGTCAGCGCAGCCAGTTTGGCATTGGTGGATGTCGTCTCGTCGAGTCGCTGCACGAGCTGGGCGAACGCTCTCACGGCGCGGCGACCGTCGATACCGGCGCTGCGTCGGGCGTCTCTTCCGCAGCGGCACCGTCGTCCTGCTCGCCCCCGTATTCGCTTTCCATGGCGCGCGCGTCGAACCCCTGCTCGGTCAACCAGCGCACCATCACCGGCACGTAGCCGTGCGTCACGAACACGCGCTCGGCGCCGGTCGCACGAATCGCCTGATGCAGTCCGGGCCAATCCGCGTGGTCCGACAGCACGAGCCCGCGATCCACCGCCCGGCGCCGGCGTGCACCGCGCAGTTGCATCCAGCCGGATGCGAACGCGTCGCTGTAGTCGCCGAAGCGGCGCAGCCACGGCGTGCCCTGTGCCGATGGCGGCGCGACCACCAGCGCCTGGCGCAACGCGGTGCGATCCGCCACGTCGCCGACGGCGAACGTTTCAGGCAACGCCACGTCGGTGGCACGATAGGCGGCGTTCAGAACCTGCACGGCGCCGTGGCAGACGATCGGCCCGATCGACGCATCCACGCCGGCGAGAATGCGTTGCGCCTTGCCGAATGCATAGGCAAACACGACGCTGGCCCGCCCCGCCGCCGCGTTGTCTCGCCACCACGCGTTCAGTTCCGCGAACAGCTCGGCCTGCGGACGCCAGCGATAGATCGGCAAGCCGAACGTCGATTCCGTGATGAAAGCGTGGCAGCGGACCGGGTCGAACGGCGCGCACGTACCATCCGATTCCACCTTGTAGTCGCCGGATGCGACCCAGACTTCGCCACGGTGCTCGACGCGCACCTGCGCCGAGCCGAGCACGTGACCGGCCGGGTGCAACGACACCCGCACGCCGCCGATGTCGACGGATTCACCGTAGCCCACACATTGCAGCGCGATGTCGCCGAGCCGCGCCCGCAATACAGCTTCGCCGTCGCGCGCCGCCAGATAGTGCGTGTGCCCCCGACGCGCGTGGTCCCCATGGGCATGCGTGATGACCGCGCGGTCCACCGGCCGCCACGGGTCGATGTAGAAGTCCCCCGGCGGGCAGTACAGGCCGCGGTCGGTGGCGCGAATCAGATCGGGGTTGGCGAGCATGGAACGCGAACGCATGGGTCGATCGATCAGAACGCGGCGTCCTTCCAGGGTTCCTGCTCAACGCATCGGAGATCCGGAGCCGACTCGACGAATCGTCGCTTCGACCGGACCGCTGCAGTGCCATGCGCACCCGCCCGTCCGCACCGGACGGCTCCAACGAAAACGCCGAGCGAGAGCCCGGCGTTTCATGGCGGCGTGGGCGCGCAACCGATCGTCAGGCCACCGCCTTCAGCAACGCACCGTAGGCCTCTTCGAACAGCTTCACGCCATCCTTCTGCAGTTGCTCGCCCACCGCCTCGTGGCCGATGCCGAGCTTCTCGACGGCATCGAACGTGGCTTGCGCTTCGACCACGCCCTGCGTCACCGTGAGCGCCGCCTTGCCGTGGTCGCGGAACGCGACGAGTGTCACGTCGGGCACGGTGTTGATGGTCTGCGGACCGATCAGCGGCTCCACATACAGCAGATCCGGATAGGCCGGATTCTTCACGCTGGTGCTGGCCCACAGCAGATACTGCGGCCGCGCACCGGCGCCGGCGAGAGCCTGGAAGCGCGTAGCACCGAAGATCTGCCCATAGCGCCGGTAGGCGATCTTGCCGACGGCGACGGCGGTCTTGCCGCGCAATGCCAGCGCTTCGGGCGTGCCGATGGCGTCGAGCTTCTTGTCGACCAGCGCATCGATGCGGCTCATGAAGTAACTGGCGACGGCCTTGATCTTCGTGATGTCGCCACCCTTGGCCTTGAACTGCTCCAGGCCGGTCTGATAGGCGTCGAACACCGCCTCCATCTGCTTCAGCGAGAACAGCAGCGTGACGTTGACGCTGATGCCTTCGGCGATGCAACGGCCGAACGCGC
>JAHCKV010000163.1 GCA_026125595.1 Burkholderiales bacterium
AGTGGGTGGCGATGATGCGGGTGATGGGGCCGTGGGCCGCCAGGATCGGCTCCCAGGCTTCGCGGGTCTGGTCGGACTGATAGCCGCAGTCGACGATGGCCCAGCCCGGACCGTCGCGCAGCAGCCACAGATTGATGTGGTCCAGGGCGAACGGCAGGGGCATGCGCAGCCAGCGCACGCCGTCGGCCACCTCGGTCACCGTGCCCGGGGACGGTACCGTGTCGAACGGAAAGCTGAGGTCGGTGGCTTCGGCCGTGGCGGGCGACCGCTGGGATTGGGCGGAGCGGGAGTTCATCGGGTCGGCGCCGTACCGCGTGCGGGTGCCGGCATGGGTGCGTGTTCTATACTCGATCTTACCCGCATCACCACCCGACCCGCAGTGCTTACCGTCTCCATCGAAGCTCGATCCGCGGGTCAGACCGCAGCGGGGTTCCGCACGGAGTCGGTACCACGAAGCCGATCATGACCGCCGAGACCTACACCATTACCGAGCTCGCCCAGGAGTTCGGCATCACGACCCGCACCATCCGCTTCTACGAAGACCACGGCCTGCTGCGGCCCGGCCGCGAAGGGCGCAACCGCGTCTATGACAAGCGGGACCGCGTGCGCCTCAAGCTCACGCTGCGGGGCAAGCGGCTCGGCCTGTCGCTGACCGAGATCCGCGAACTGCTCGACATCTACGACGCGGCCCACGACGAGGGTGCGCAGCTGTCGCAGTTTCTCGTCGCGCTGCGGCTGCGGCGGGAAGCGCTGGAACAGCAGCGGGAAGACATCGACGCCACGATCGACGAAATCCAGGCCTTCGAGGCGCAGTGCAGACAGTTGCTGGAACGGCAGGAAGCCCGCAAGCCGTCGGCACGCTCGGGGCGGACCCGGGCGACGACCGCGCCGCGGGCGCCGGCCAAACCCCGCAAATTGACGTTAACGTAAACGGTACCTAGACTTGCCGGCTCGCTAACCGGTACCCGGAGGTTGTCATGGATCGCGCCACGCCCGCCGCCTTGATCCGCATCCCGATGCTCGAATTCGCATTCGGAGAGACGCTCGACATGCTGCGCGAGACCGTGCGGAACTTCGCCGCCGCCGAGATCGCGCCGCGGGCCGCCGGGATCGACCGCGACAACGAGTTTCCGATGGATCTGTGGCGCAAGCTCGGCGAGCTGGGGTTGCTCGGCATCACCGTCGAAGAAGAGTACGGCGGCACCGGGCTCGGATACCTCGCCCACATGATCGCGATGGAGGAAGTCTCCCGCGCGTCGGCATCCGTCGGATTGTCCTATGGCGCGCACTCCAATCTGTGCGTGAACCAGATTCGCCGCAATGGCTCCGAAGCGCAGAAGATGCGCTATCTGCCCAAGCTGGTCAGCGGCGAGCACGTCGGCGCGCTGGCCATGAGCGAACCGGGGGCCGGGTCCGACGTCGTCGGCATGCGGCTGCGCGCGGTGCGTCGCGGTGACCATTTCGTGCTCAACGGCAACAAGATGTGGATCACGAACGGTCCGGATGCGGACGTCCTCGTGGTCTACGCCAAGACCGATCCGGACGCCGGTCCGAAGGGCATCACCGCATTCCTGATCGAGAAGGGCATGAAGGGTTTCTCGACGGCGCAGAAGCTCGACAAGCTCGGCATGCGCGGCTCGAATACTTGCGAACTGGTGTTCCAGGACTGCGAAGTGCCCGAAGACCATGTGCTGGGCACGCTCAATCGCGGCGTGCAGGTGCTGATGAGCGGGCTCGACTACGAACGCGCGGTGCTCGCGGCCGGCCCGCTCGGCATCATGCAGGCCTGTCTCGACGTCGTCGTGCCGTACGTGCACGAACGCAAGCAGTTCGATCAGCCGATCGGCGAGTTCCAGCTGATGCAGGGCAAGCTGGCGGACATGTACACGACGTTCTCCGCCTGTCGTGCCTACGTGTACGCCGTGGGCCAGGCGCTCGACCGCGGCGAGACCACGCGCAAGGACGCCGCCGGCGCGATTCTGTATGCGGCCGAGAAAGCCACGTGGATGGCGGGCGAGGCGATCCAGTGTCTCGGTGGCAACGGCTACATCAACGACTATTCCACCGGTCGGCTGTGGCGCGACGCGAAGCTCTACGAGATCGGAGCCGGCACGTCGGAGATCCGCCGCTGGCTGATCGGGCGCGAGCTGTTCGCCGAGACTGCGTAATCCCATGGATCGCGCCCGCGTCGGTGCGGCTGCGCGCGCCACCGCTATCCCTCCGGCACTGGCGCACGCCATCGCCGAGGCGATGCTCGAAGGTTTCGACAAGCACTACCGGATCTTCCGGCAGATGAGTCGGGATGCGCAGGGCCGCTTCGAGCGCGCCGATTGGGCCGCCGTGCAGCAGGCCCATGCCGACCGCATCGCGTTGTACGACCAGCGGGTCACCGAGGCGGCCGAGTACCTCGTGCGGGAGTTCGACGCCGAGCATCTGCCCGAGACCGCATGGCCGCAGATCAAGCTGGCCTACATCGGCCTGCTGACCGACGCGATGCAACCCGAGCTGGCCGAGTCCTTCTTCAATTCGACCAGCTGTCGCATCCTGCATCGCAGTTACTACCGCAACGAATATCTGTTCGTGCGACCGGCCGTTTCCACCGAGCATCTGGAATCGGATCGACCGGCCTACCGGAGCTGGTATCCGCGCCGCGACGGCGTGCGGCAGGTGGCGGAGCAGATTCTCGCCGCCACCGGGCTCACGTTGCCGTTCGCCGATCTGCGCCGCGATCTGCGCCACGTGCTGCGGGCGGTCCGCGAGGTGGTGCAGCAGCCGTTCAAGACCGAGGCCAATCACCAGATCCAGGTGCTGTCGTCGCTGTTCTTCCGCAACAAGCGCTGCTATCTGATCGGCAAGATCATCAACGGCAATCTCGAATTGCCGTTCGCGATCCCGATCGTGCACGACCCGGCCGGCGGGCTCACGCTGGATGCCTGTCTGCTCGGTGCGCGCGAACTCGCACCGCTGTTCGCGTTCAGTCGTGCCTATCTGATGGCCGACATGGAAGTGCCGTCGGCCTATGTCGAGTTCCTCGCCAGCATGCTGCCGGGCAAGCCCAAGGCCGAGCTGTACACGTCGCTCGGGCTGCAGAAGCACGGCAAGACGCTTTTCTATCGCGATTTCCTGCACCATCTGAAGCATTCCAGCGACGACTTCGTGCTGGCTCCGGGCATCCGCGGGCTGGTGATGATCGTGTTCACGCTGCCGTCGTACCCGTACGTGTTCAAGGTCATTCGCGACAACATCTCGCCGACCAAGGACGTGACGCGCGACACGGTCAAGGAAAAGTACATGCTGGTGAAGCGCCACGATCGCATCGGCCGGATGGCGGATACGCTCGAATACGCGGATGTTGCGTTTCCGCGCGCGCGCTTCACCGAAGCGCTGGTGGCGGAGCTGAAGCGCGAAGCGCCGTCCGCGGTCGAGGAATCCGGCGATTCGTTGATCGTGAAGCATCTGTACATCGAGCGGCGCATGAAGCCGCTCAACATGTTCCTCGACGAAATGGCCGAGGACGAAGCGCTCGACGCCGTGGTGGACTACGGCCGTGCGATCAAGGAACTCGCTTCGGTCAACATCTTCCCCGGCGACATGTTGTTCAAGAATTTCGGTGTGACGCGCGGCGGTCGCGTGGTCTTCTACGACTACGACGAGATCGCCTATATGACCGAATGCAATTTTCGCCGGATTCCCGAGGCACGCACGCCGGAGCAGGAGATGTCGGCCGAGCCGTGGTACCCCGTGGGGCCGAACGACATCTTTCCCGAAGAGTTCGCACCGTTCCTGTTTTCGGTCGCCCGGGTCCGCGCCCATTTTCTCGAACACCACGGCGACATGCTCGACGTCGATTTCTGGAACGCGACCAAGCAGCGGTGCCTCGAAGGGCACATCGAGGATGTGTTTCCCTATTCACCGGCCCGCCGGTTCGCCGTGCGGTTCGCGCAGCGACGCGATCCGAACGAGAGGCCCCATCCAACGACCCGCGCCGGCGACGACGCCGTGACGGGACGCTACGCAGGAGATACCTGAGATGCTGGAAGATCCGATCGTCATCGTCGGTGCTGCGCGCACGCCCATGGGTGGATTCCAGGGCGAACTGAAGGATTTCGCGGCGGCCGATCTGGGCGCCGTCGCGATTCGTGCGGCGGTCGAGCGTTCCGGTGTCCCGCCGGCCGACGTCGAGGAAGTCGTGATGGGCTGCGTGCTGCCGGCCGGCCAGGGTCAGGCGCCGGCGCGGCAGGCGAGCCTCGGGGCGGGCTTGCCGCTCGGCGCCGGCTGCACGACGGTGAACAAGATGTGCGGGTCCGGCATGAAGGCGACGATGTTCGCACATGACCTGCTCGCGGCCGGCAGCAATCGCGTGATGGTGGCCGGCGGCATGGAGAGCATGACCAACGCGCCGTATCTGCTCCCCAAGGCGCGCGGCGGTTACCGGATGGGCCATCAGCAGGTGCTCGACCACATGTTTCTCGACGGCCTCGAAGATGCCTACGACAAGGGGCGCCTGATGGGGACGTTCGCGGAGGATTGCGCGGACAAGTACGCCTTCACGCGCGAGCAGCAGGACGACTTCGCGGTGGCGTCGCTGCAGCGCGCCCGACTGGCCAATGAAGATGGCTCGTTCGCGTGGGAAATCGCACCGGTCACGCTGAAATCGGGCAAGGGCGATCGCTTCATCGATCACGACGAGCAGCCGTTCAAGGCCAACTTCGACAAGATCCCGCTGCTGAAGCCGGCATTCCGCAAGGACGGCACGGTCACGGCGGCGAACTCCAGCTCCATCTCCGACGGTGCCGCGGCGCTGGTGCTGATGCGGCGTTCCGAGGCCGAGCGCCGTGGTGTCACGCCGCTGGCGACCATCGTCGGCCATTCGACGTTCGCGCAGGAGCCGGCGTGGTTCTCGACAGCACCGGTCGGCGCATTGCGCCGTCTGTTCGAGCGCACCGGCTGGAGCGCCGACAGCGTCGACCTGTACGAGATCAACGAAGCCTTCGCGGTGGTCACACTGGCCGCAATGCGCGAGCACGGGTTGCCCCACGACAAGGTGAACCTCCATGGCGGTGCCTGCGCGCTGGGCCATCCGATCGGCGCGTCCGGCGCGCGGATCCTCGTCACGTTGCTTGGCGCGTTGCGGCAACACGGCCTGAAGCGCGGTGTCGCATCGCTGTGCATCGGCGGTGGCGAGGCGACGGCAATGGCGGTCGAGCTGGCGGCGTGACCTCGACCGGATGAACACGCCGGGTCGTCGCTTCGACGCGGTTTCGGAAAAGCAGCGGAAGGCGGGACAATACGGATCGACC
This sequence comes from Burkholderiales bacterium, assembly GCA_026125595.1. GTDB lineage: Bacteria > Pseudomonadota > Gammaproteobacteria > Burkholderiales. The sequence continues at coordinate 5,301 of JAHCKV010000163.1, forward strand.
TCGCACCGGCGGCGGTGAACCGACCGGCAGCGACAACAACAACGACCCAGGAGGATCATCCAGTGGCACAGACGGACAAGCATCGCATCGGCTTCATCGGCGTCGGGCTGATGGGCCATGGCATGGCGAAGAATCTGGTCGAGAAGGGCTGGCCGGTGACGGTGCTCGGCCATCGCAACCGCGCGCCGGTGGAAGATCTGATCGGCCGGGGCGCCCGGGAAGCGCAGGACGTTGCCGGGCTCGCCGCCGTCTCCGACATCATCTTCCTGTGCGTGACGGGCACGCCGGAGGTCGAAGATCTGGTGACCCGCGCCGGCGGCCTGCTCGCGAGCACCCGCGAAGGACAGATCGTCGTCGACACGTCGACCAGCCAACCGGGACCGACGGTGCGATTCGCGAAGCAGTTCGCCGACAAGGGCGTGCGGTTCGTCGATGCGCCGCTGACGCGCACGCCGGTCGAAGCCGAGCAGGGGCGCCTCAATTCGCTGGTCGGGGCCGATGCCGCGACGTTCGCGCTGCTGGAGCCCGTGCTGAAGGGCTTTTGCGAGAACGTGTTCCACATGGGCGACGTCGGCAGTGCGCACACCGCCAAGCTCATCAACAACTTCTACTCGATCGGCTCGATGGCGCTGGCGGCCGAGGCATTGGTGGCCTGCCAGAAGATGGGTGTCGACCCGCAGAAGCTGGTGCAGCTGGTATCGGTCGGCGCGATTTCGTCGGCGATGTTCCAGAACGTGGCCGGGGGGGCAGTGGTCGGTGATTTCGGTCGCGCCAAGTTTTCGCTGCGCAACGCCCACAAGGATGTCCGCTATTTCGCCCAGGCGATGACCGAGAACGGCGTCGCCGGGCCGATGCACGGCGCCGTGCTGCAGAGTCTCGCGCAGGCATTGGCGCTCGGATTCGACGGTCCCGATCACATGCTCGCCTCGGTGATCGAAGGCCAGGCGAAACTCAACGGCGTCACGCTGGGCAAGCAGCCATAGCGCAGTCACCGTCCATCGCCACCGGAACCCCTATGTCCGATCCCATCGATTTCTATTTCGATTTTTCATCGCCGTACGGTTATCTCGCCAGCGCCCGCATCGATGCGCTGGCGGCGCGTCATGGCCGCCGCGTCCGCTGGAATCCGGTCCTGCTCGGCGTGGCGTTCAAGGCCATGGGCAGCGCACCGATCGCCGAAGTGCCGATGAAGGGTGAGTATTCGCGACGTGATTTCGCCCGCAGTGCGCGCTTCCATGGTCTGGCCTATCGCGAGCCGAGCCACTTTCCGATCGCGACGGTCGCCGCGGCCCGGGCGTTCTATTGGATGCGCGATCAGGACGACGCGGCGGCGAAGCGGCTCGCCCATGCGTTGTTCGAAGCCTATTTCGTCCGCGACGTGAACATCGGCCACGCCGGCGAGGTCGTAGCGATCGGCGCCGCGGTCGGTATCGATCCGGTGCCGCTGAAGGCCGCGCTGGAAGACCAGTCGCTGAAGGACCGGTTGAAGCGCGAGATCGAGGCATCGATCGGCCGCGGCGTGTTCGGTTCGCCGTTCGTGATCGCGGACGGCGAGCCTTTCTGGGGCGTGGATCGCTTCGACCAGCTGGATCGCTGGCTGGAGACCGGTGGTTTCTGAACGGAGAACGGGCGTGCGTGGGGCGGGACTCTCGACGATCTGCGTATTCGGCGGATCACAACCCGGGCGGGATCCGCGCTACACGGCGGCGGCCCGCGCGACCGGCCATCTGCTGGCGACGCACGGCATCGGCATCGTCTACGGCGGCGGTGGCACCGGGATGATGGGCGCGGTAGCGGACGGTGTGCTGGCTGCCGGCGGACGTGTCACCGGCGTGATCCCGGAACTGCTGATGCGGCTGGAGAAAGCGCATCCCGGCGTGACCGACATGCGGGTCGTGACGTCCATGCACG
>JAHCKV010000164.1 GCA_026125595.1 Burkholderiales bacterium
CGCAAATGCGACGACGTCACCCAGACCGGGGCCGATGCCGTGGTGCTCGGCGACCTGGGCTGCATGCTGAACATCGAAGGTCGTCTGCGCCGCCGCGGCGATACCAAGACCCGCGTGCTGCACGTGGCGGAAGTGCTTGCCGGAGAAGAGCCATGAGCGCCCCGGTGTCCGGCACGACGAACAAGCCGAAGGAAGGCTACCAGTCGATCCACTTCAAGACCCGCGCCCACGACCGGCTGAACGACGCCAAGGTCCAGCGCGCGATGCGCAACTTCAATCTGGCGGCCGCCCGCACCCGCGGCATCGTCGACCTCGAAAACTTCGAAGACATCCGCACCGCCGCGGCCGCGATCCGCGACCGGTCGCTGGCGCATCTGGACGTCTGGCTCGAGCGCTTCGAACGCGAAGCGACCCGCCGTGGCACCGTCGTTCATTGGGCCGAAAGCCACGACGACATCAACCGCATCGTGATCGAGATCGCGCAACGCACCGGCGTGCGCAAGGTCATCAAGTCGAAGTCGATGGTCAGCGAGGAAAGCCACCTCAACGCGGCACTCGAAGGCGCCGGGCTGAAAGTGGTCGAGACGGATCTCGGCGAGTACATCGTGCAGCTCGCGGGCGAGACGCCGTCGCACATCATCGCGCCGGCGATCCACAAGACCCGCGACGATGTCGCCGATCTGTTCCACGACCACCACGGTACGCCGCGCAAGACCGACCCGCGCGAACTGACGATGGAAGCGCGCAAGTTCCTGCGCGAGCACTTCCTGACCGGCGAGATGGGCATCACCGGCGCCAACTTCCTGATTGCCGAAACCGGTTCGACGCTCATCGTCACCAACGAAGGCAACGGCCGGATGACCACGACGATGCCGCGCATCCACGTGGCGATCACCGGCATCGAGAAGGTGCTCGGCACCCTCGAGGATGCCGCCTGCATCCTGCGGCTTTTGACGCGGTCGGCCACCGGCCAGTCGATCAGCAACTACCTCACGTTCAACACCGGTCCGAAGCGCGATGGCGATGCCGACGGCCCGGAAGAGATGCATGTGATCATCGTCGACGGCGGGCGCTCCCGGCTGCTCGGTACCGACATGCAGGAGGCGCTGCGCTGCATCCGCTGCGGCGCCTGCATGAACCACTGCCCCGTGTATCAGAACATCGGCGGCCACGCCTACGGCTGGGTCTATCCGGGGCCGATCGGTTCGGTGCTGACACCCAACTACATCGGCATCGAGAACGCCATCGATCTGCCGAATGCGGCGACCCTGTGCAACCAGTGCGGCGTCGTGTGTCCGGTCAAGATCCCGCTGCCGGACCTGATGCGCAAACTGCGCGAGAAGCAGGTCGATCGCGGACTGCGCCCCTGGCAGGAACGCGTCGGACTGAAAGTCTGGGCGTGGATGGCGAAACGGCCGGCCGCCTATGCGCTGTTCACGCGTATCGCCGCCCGCATCGGGCGCCGGATGGGTGGCGCGCAAGGGCTGATCCACAAGCTGCCGGGCAACGGCTGGACCGAAGGGCGCGACATCGCGGCGCCGGAAGGCAAGACGTTCCGCGAGCTGTACGCCCAGCGCCGCCGGAGCTGAGGCATCCGATGCACCGCATCGTGTTCCTCGACCGGGGCATCTTTCCGGGCGAGTTGCGGCGACCCCGTTTCGATCACCGCTGGTCCGAGTGGGCGACCACCGTACCGGGGCCTGAACTCGATGCCCGGCTGGCGGATGCCACGATCGTCATCTCCAGCAAGATCGCGTTGAATGCGTCGATCCTCGCGCGGTTCCCGGCGATCCGGATGATCGCCGTGGCCGGCACCGGCACCGACGTGTTCGATCTCGACTACTGTCGCCGCACCGGCATCGCCGTGGCGAACGTGCGCCACTACGCGCGTCACTCGGTGCCGGAGCATGCCATTGCATTGATGCTGGCCGTGCGGCGCAATCTGATGGCGTATCGCGACGACGTGGCAGCCGGCCGGTGGAGCGGTGCACCGGTGTTCTGCCTGCTTACCCACCGGCTGCGCGATCTCCATGGCGCGCGGTTGGGCATCGTCGGTGCCGGTGTGCTCGGGCGTGCGGTCGCCGGCCTTGCCGCGGCGTTCGGCATGGAGGTCGTGTTCGCCGACTACCCGGGACGGTCGGCGCACGGCGGGGCCGATCGCTTCGTGCCGTTCGACGAACTGCTCGCCACCAGCGACATCGTGTCGCTGCACTGTCCGTTGAACGACCGCACGCGCAAGCTGATCGACGCCCGCGCGCTGGGTCTGATGAAGCGCGACGGGATCCTGATCAACACCGCCCGCGGCGGGCTGATCGACGAGCCGGCGCTGGTGGATGCATTGCGCACCGGGCGCATTGCCGGCGCCGGTCTGGACGTGCTGTCGGCCGAACCCCCGGTGGCCGGCAATCCGCTGCTCGACTATCGGGCGCCGAATCTGTTGGTGACGCCCCATGTGGCGTGGGCCTCGGACGGCGCGCTGGCGGAAGCTGCCGAGCAACTGATCGAAAACATCGAGCTCTGGGTGGCTGGAACCCCGCGCCACCTGGTCACCTGACGTACAGTCTCCGGAGAACCCCATGTCCGCACGCGATTCGATCCTTGCCCGCATCCGCACCGCCCGAGGTGCCGGCGCTGCCGCCACCGAAGCGGAGCGCGCCGCCGTCGAGGCGCGCATCGCGGCGCGCACACCCGGCACGCGGCAGGCGGTGGCGTTCGAACTGGTACCGCGCTTCATCGAGCAGTGCGAGCGCATGGCCAGCACCGTGGACCGCGTCGCCACCGATGCCGATGTGCCGGCCGCGGTCGCCCGCTATCTGCAGGACAAGGATCTGCCCCGCCAAGCGGCGGCGTGGCCCGCGATCGCCGCACTGGACTGGACCGCTACCGGTGTCCAGGTGGAAGGCCGTCCCGCCCGCGGCGACGATCTCGTGGGCATCACCGGCGTGCATCTGGCGGTGGCCGAGACCGGCACGCTGATGCTGCTGTCGTCGCCGACGACGCACGCCACCACCAGTCTGCTGCCGGAGACGCACATCGCGATCGTGCCGACCGCGCGCATCGTCCGGGCGATGGAAGAAGCCTGGGTTCAGACGCGCAGCGAACTGGGCGAATTGCCGCGCGCCGTCAATTTCGTGTCCGGCCCGTCGCGCACGGCGGATATCGAGGGCATCCTGCAGATCGGCGCCCACGGGCCGTTCCGGGTCCACGTGATCGTCGTCGGATGACCGGTTTGCAAAGGATCGGCCGCGCCGTTTGAAATGTTCACTCGGGACTCGCACGGCGGCCATCGAGTTTGGTAGGCTTCGCCACCTTCCTGCCACAGCCCGCGACCGTCACCCATAGCCCCTATGAGGTATTCCGAGACTTCGGAACGCAGCGCCGAGTTGTTGCGTCTCGCCATTGCACAGATGGGCCGGCATGCCGCCGCCTGCAATCCGATCACCTATACGGTCTGGTACGAATACGTAGCGGGCATCAACGAGGCGCTGCGGCGGGACGTCGAACATCTGACGCAGGGCGGCCGCCGGCTCGATGACGAACAGGTATCGGAGCTGTTCGATCGGCACGTGGTCGAGATCACCGTCGAACGCGCCCGTGAGATCACCGGGCAACTGAACCGTGCCATCGGTTACGTGACCGAATCCACCGAAGCGGCCGGCGGTCGCATCCGCCAGTACGGCAGTCGCCTGAACGCGGTCGATCACCATCTGCTGAAACCGGACATGTCGGTGCAGGATCTGCGCGGCCACGTCGAATCGGTCGCACGCGGTACCCGTGAGATGCAGGACGTGCTGGAGGGCCTGCACCAGCGGCTCGTCGCGACGCGCGAGGAAGTGGACCGCCTGAAGGCCGAACTGGCCCAGGCGCGCGAGGAAGTGCTGATCGACGCGCTGACCGGCCTGTGCAATCGCCGCGGCTTCGACCAGCGCATGGAATCACTGACGCACCTCGATGGTGCCGCCTGTCTGATCATCGTCGACGTCGATCGCTTCAAGCAGGTCAACGACAGCTTCGGTCACGTGTTCGGCGATCGCGTGTTGCGCGCGGTGGCCGATACACTGCGGCATCTGGTCAAGGGGCGCGACGTCGTCGCGCGCTTCGGCGGCGAGGAATTCGCCGTGCTGCTGCCGGAAACCACGCTGGCCGGCGGTCGCGCCGTCGCCGAGCAGATCCGCGCCCAGGTCGAACGGGTCCGGATCCGCCGCACCGGTTCGGACCAGCCCGTCGGCAACATCACGGTATCGGCCGGCGTTGCCCAGCGCAGCGGCGCGGAATCCGCGATCAACCTGATCCAACGGGCGGATGCCGCCCTCTACGCGGCCAAGGCGAACGGACGCAACTGCGTTACCGTGGCAGCGTGATCAGCCCGCCCGGCGCCAACCATTTCGTCCTGATACCCAGTTTCAATACCGGTCCACGGGTGCTGCAGACCGTGCGGGATGCGTGCGCCGCCTGGCCGGACGTCTGGGTCGTCGTGGACGGCAGCACTGACGGGACCGACCGGCTGCTGCAGGCATTGACGCCGTCACTGCCGGGGTTGCGGCTGCTGGTGCTGCCGCGCAACCGCGGCAAGGGCGCGGCGATCCTGCACGGACTCGAAGCGGCGCGGGCGGCGGGGTTCACGCACGCCGTGACGCTCGATGCCGACGGCCAGCATCCTGCCGACCATATCGGCGACTTCGTCGCGTTGTCGCGACGGCATCCCGGCGCGCTGATTCTCGGCGAGCCGATCTTCGACGCCACTGCGCCGTTGATCCGCGTCCGCGGGCGCCGGTTGTCCAATTTCTGGGTCCATGTCGAGACCCTCGGTGCCGGCATCGGCGATTCGCTGTTCGGATTCCGCGTCTATCCGGTCGATCCGCTGATCGATGTGATGCACCGCAATCGCTGGATGCGCCGCTTCGACTTCGATGCGGAAGCCGCCGTGCGGCTGGTGTGGCGCGGCCTGCCCGTCGTGAATCGTCCGACGCCGGTGCGCTATCTGCGTGCCGACGAGGGCGGGGTCTCCCATTTCCGCTACGGCCGCGACAACCTGCTGCTGTCGTGGATGCATGTTCGGCTCGTGTTCGGTTTTCTGCTGCGCCTGCCGTTGCTGATCGCGCGGCGTCTCCTGGGGCGATAGCCCCATCAACTCATCCCGCCGTCGACGGACAGTACCTGTCCGGTGATGTAGCCGGCGCGGGTGGAGCACAGGAACGCGATCAGGTCGGCAACGTCTTCGGGCGTGCCGGCGCGTTTCATCGGCACGACGGACTGCACCTGCTCCGGCGGGATCACCGACGCCATCGGCGACGCGATGATGCCTGGTGCCACCGCGTTGACGGTGATGCCGCGGCTGGCGATCTCCAGCGCCAGCGCCCGCGTCGCGCCGTGCAGAGCGGCCTTCGCCGCCGCGTAGTTCACCTGGCCGCGGTTGCCGAGCAGCGCCGCGACCGAAGTCACGTTGACGATGCGGCCCCAGCGCGTGCGGATCATCGGCAGCAGCAATGGTTGCGTCACGTGGAAGAAGCCGTGGACGCTGACATCGATGACCCGATGCCACTGCTCGGCGCGCATGCCGGCGAGAACGGCATCGTCGTGGACACCGGCATTGTTGACCAGGATCTGGATCGGTTCGACATCGACGAGACGCGCCAGCGCGGCCTGGGTCGCCGCGGCGTCGGTGACATCGAACACCACGCTCGACGCCGACGCCCCTTCACCGCGCAGCCGTGCCGCAAGCGCTTCGGCCTCGTCGCCGTGACGGTTGGCGTGCACGATCACGTGGTGGGTGTCGCGCGCCAGTGCTTCGACGATCGCGCGGCCGATCGTGCCGCTGCCGCCGGTGACCAGTGCGCGCTTCATCGTCCGGCTCCGGTCGCAGCAGCGTCCAGCATCACCAGCGCGCGACCACTGGCGACGGGGCCGGCAGGCGTGCCCACCTCGAAGCCGTACGACACCGCACCGCCCGCGTCGGCGATCCGGTGCACCGTGATGTGCAGGTCCCCGACGAGATCGTCGAGACGGTCGCGGTGCAGCCTCAGATCACGGATCGTGGTCAGCAGTCCCGCCGCGGCACCGGCGCTGGCACCGGTCAACGCGCCGTGCAGCGCCATCGCCTGGGACGCATACTCGACGGCACACACGGCGCCGACGCGGCCGTCGACGGCCATCGGGTGATCCGGTGCGCGATGCGTCGACGCACGGCAGACGAGACGATCGTCATCCCACTGCAGCAGTTCGGTCAGCAGGCACATGGGGCCGGCGTGGGGAATGCGCCGCGCTATCGCATGCCGATCCATCGTCTGCGGTGTCATGGACAGGGCGACACGTCGAGCATCAGCGCACGGCCGTCGAGATGACGGATTGCCACGGGCTTCGCTGCCTGTCGTGCCAGCGCCGCCAGCAGAGGCAGCGACCACGCGGTCGGCACACCGGAGAACTGCGCATCGAGTGCGGTCGTCGTCCCGGCGCCCCCGTCGGTCTGCGTCGTCGTGCCATCCCATGCCACGTGCGCGATCGTGCGCGCGCCGCGGGAAGGAGCAAGCACCAGCGCGACCCCCAGCAGTCCCGTCATCGGCCGCACGGTGAGCAGCGGCGGCGGATACGGCGCGTCGTAGGCCACGAGCAAGACCGGACGACGCTCCGTCGCGATCCATGTCAGCGCTTCGATCAGGCCGGCACCGAAACTCCCATCGAACGCGCACAGACTGGTCGACGGTTCGGTCGCGCCGCTGGCGACACCCCAGTAGCCCGCCGGCGCGTTGTGCACCGAATTGTGAAATCGCGTGGGCGACAGCGCACGATCGTCGGACGCGAGGATCTCGCAGATCGCGTGCTGATTGTCGCCGTCCGCGGTCGACGACGTGAAGATCGCCGGCAGCGATGCCGGATTCCGGCCGGCGTGTTCGCAGGCCTCCCGTCCCGCGGCCAGCGCCAGACGGACCGACAATCCGGTCCGACGGCGCTCCGCCGGTGGCAGCCAGTCCGACGCGGGCAATGTGAACGGCGTGGTATCGGGAGCGCATTCGCCGGCCAGCACGCGCCGGCCCGCCGGCCAGCCGACGCAGCCCGGGCCGATCATGCCGACGCCGTCGATCCAGGCTTCGATCACGTCGGAGATTCGAGCACGATGGTGCAGTTGGCGCCGCCGAAACCGAACGAATTGCTCAGCGCGACGCGCGGACGGCGATCCTCCGACCGCAACAGA
>JAHCKV010000165.1 GCA_026125595.1 Burkholderiales bacterium
CGAGGCCGGCACGCGACGCCCCGATCTCGTCGTGCTCGATCTCGGATTGCCCGATATCGACGGGCTCGACGTACTGCGACGGCTGCGCGAATGGACCCACGTACCGGTCGTGATCCTGTCGGCGCGCGCGCAGGAAGCGCAGAAGATCGCCGCGCTCGACGCCGGTGCCGACGACTATGTGACCAAGCCCTTCGGTATCGGCGAGTTGCTGGCGCGGGTGCGCGTGGCGTTGCGACACGCGGGGCCGGCCGCCACGGGTGCGGTGTTTCGGGCGGGCGATCTAGAAGTGGATCTCGAGAAACGGCTGGTGCGGGTGCGCGGCACCACCGTGCACCTGACGCCGATCGAGTTCCGGCTGCTCGCGCAACTCGTGAAACACGCCGGCAAGGTGCTGACGCACCGCCATCTGCTGCATGAAGTCTGGGGCCCGTCCCACGGTGACGACAGTCACTATCTGCGGATCTACATGGCGCAGCTGCGGCAGAAACTGGAAACGGATCCAGCACGACCGCGCTGGCTGCAGACCGAGGTCGGCGTCGGCTATCGGTTTGTCGACGATGATCCGTGAGCCCGGGCAGTTACACCCAGTACCCGCAGCGCCGCACAGGCCGCACCGAAACCGTTGTCGATGTTGGTGACGAGCAGGCCGGCAGCACAACTGGCGAGCATGGCGTTCAGCGCCGTCTGCCCGTGCGCCGCAACGCCGTAACCCACCGAAGTCGGCACGCCGATCACGACGCCGGACACGAGACCGCCGACGACGGTCGGCAACGCCGCATCCATGCCGGCAACGGCGACCACGACCGGCATGTGGCGGATCTCCTCGACCCGTTCGAGCAGTCGCCAGATGCCGGCGACGCCGACGTCGGTGATCTCCAGCGCCGGTTCGCCGTACCACGCCAGCGTGCGCGAGACTTCCCGCAGCACCGGCGTGTCGGATGTGCCGGCCGCGAGCACCACCACGCGGGTATCGACACGCAGCGGTTCGGGTGCGCCGAAATAGGCGGTGCGCGACATGCGATCGTAGTCGAGTCGCGCGCGATGCATTTCAGGCAACGCGTCGAACTGCTCGGGCGCGAGGCGTGTGAACAGAAATCGCGCGTTCCGCGCCGCAGCCTGATCGAGGATCACGGTCAGATGCTCGACCGACTTCGCGCCGGCAAGTATCGCCTCCTCGAGGCCCATGCGGCTGCGTCGATCGAAATCGAGCCGGACGTCCTGGTGCAGGTTCACAGCGCTTTCACCGCCATCTTCGCGTGCAGGAACGCGCTGCCGACACGATACGGATCGAACGACACCACACGATCGGCAAGGCCCTTGCCGGCGAACAGCATCTGCACGTCCGCGGCGAGCGCCGCACGCGTGTCGGCATCGAGGCGAGCGTGGGTGTCGCCATCGAGTTCGATCACGACACCACCGGCGCGCACGCGACAGCGCACCGTCGTCGGCTGCAACCGGGCGGCGACCAGCTTTTCGGTGGCGTGCACGGCAGCGAGCATGACCGGGTCGATCGCGATGCCGGTCTCGATGCGACTGGACAGGCACGGTGACGACGGCAACTCGGCCAGCGCGCCCAAGCCGAGTTCACGCGCCAGTGCGCGCACGCCCGCCTTGTCGATCCCGGCTTCGACGAACGGGTGTCGCACGTCGTACTGCTTTGCCGCTTCGAGACCGGGACGGTATTCGCCGAGATCGTCGAGGTTCGTTCCGGACACGATCTGCATCGTCGTCGCCGGCCGGATCGCGCCGTACAGGCTCGTCTTGCAGAAGAAGCACCGATTCACCGGATTCGCGACGTACTCGCCCTTCAGGAACTCGCCGGCATCGAGCACGGTGAGATTCCAGCATTCCTGGTCGGCCAGCATGTGCGTCCGCACGGTGGCTTCTTCCGGCACCGCCGGCGAGACCGCGTGGAACATCGTGACGCCGGCCGGGTTGTGCCGGTGCGCAAACACGGCCAGCGTCAGGCTGTCGATGCCGCCGCTGACGGCGACGGCGATCGGCGGCATGGCGTCCAGCACCGTGGCCAACCGGACTGCGAAGGGTTCGTTGGCGCCCATCAATCCAAGCTCAGGTCTTCGGCGGCCCGTTTCAAGGCCGCACGGGAATCGAATCCGGCCTCGTGGACCGTGTCGTCGCTTTCGGCTTTCGCAGTGATGGTCGTCGGCCGTTGCGTGACCTTCACGCGCACGGCGCGGTTGCCGACCTGCACCACCTTCAGATCACGCGGCAGCGTGCGTCGTTGCACGACGTGATAGCGCAGCCCGATGGTGGTCGTTTCGATGAAACACGCATCCATCACCGTCTGTGCTTCCCGCGCGTCGGCCAGAATCTGGATGTGGGCGGTGATGCGCCCCTTCTTGCCGAACGCCGGCATCTGCAGCACGTCGAGCACGGCCGGGTGCGTGCGCAACCGGTCGAGTGCGACGGCCAGATCCTCCGGCGTCTGATCGTCCACGTCGAACGCGATGACCGCGACGCGATCGGCGGCATCGTCACCGACGTCGTCCACCGCGTCGAACGCGAGCACCCGCAGCACGTTGGACAAGCCGATGAAGCGCTTGGTCCCGAAACCGTAGCCGCTGCGCAGCAACGCACGGGGCTGATTGTCGCGCCGCTGGCGGCATTGCAGGTACCGCACGATCGCAGCACCGGTCGGCGTGATGCGTTCACCCGGAATGCCGTCGTCGACCAGCCGATAGCCTTCGAGCAGCAACGCGGTGGCCGGCGTCGGCACCGGCAGCGGCCCGTGGGCCGTCCGCACGGAGCCCGATCCCATCGGCAGCGTACCGATGGTCCACGCGTCGGCACCGAGCGCGTCGATCAGATAGGCGGCACCGACGATATCGGCGATGGAATCCCACTCGCCGAGTTCGTGGAACGACACCGCGTCGGGATCGGCGCCGTGGATCTTGCCTTCGACGGTCGCGAGCAGCGTGAAGATCGCGATGGCGCGTTCGGCGACCGTGGGCGCGAGCGGTGCGGCCGCCAACGCCGTCCTGATGTCGGCGAAATCGCGATGACCATGGGCCGGCGCGGCGGTCGAATCTTCAGGAATGTCGACCAGAAACCGACTGCCGGTCAGAGCGTGATCATCGTGCGCTTCGAATCGGCACACGATCGATTCAGGCAGCCCGGCGGCACGGATGGCCGCCAGCATGCCTTCCCGCAGGTGCGGGAAGGCATCGGTCACGGCGGCAATGAACATGTCGCCGGCGACACCGCCGACGGCATCCAGGTGGACCAGCACGGGAAACGCCGCGGGATCAGACCGTGACGTGTTCCACGTGCTTGCCGAGCATCGGATACAGCGTGCCCTTGGCGTCGAACTTGAAGGGCTCCGGCTCGCCGACCACTTCGAACATCGCTGGATTGGCCTTGATGAACGGCAGCATCGCTTCGGACACGTGAATGTCCATGATCTCCAGCGTGTTCGGGATCCGGACGATTTTCGTGTCTTGCGGCTTGACCCGCACGACGGTCTTCACGGCGAGCCGGATCGCGTCGGCGTCGGTGTTCATGATGATCGGGATCGCGGCGCCATCGAGATAGGTCGACGTGATGACGTTCGCGTAGGTCTTGGCAATGTCCAGTTCCTTGTACAACCGCATCGTGATGACGTCGGCACCGCCAAGACCGGTCGCATTGCCGTGGGTTTCGGGCGTGAGGCCCAGCACGGCGATCTTCTTCACGAACGGCTTCATGTTCCACTCGGTGTGGCGGCAGTTGCGACCGGTGATGTTGGGGTCCATGCCCGAGCCGGAGATGTTCTTGCCGATCTTTTCCACCACCAGCACGTCGATCTCGTCGAACTGCAGGCGCGGCATCAGCTCCTTGGCCTTGGCGAGCAGGACGGGCTCGCGGTCGAAGGTCTGCTCGGCGGGCACGATCTCGATGATCGCGGTCTCGTCGGCGGCGTTCTCCACCATCGCCACGCCGAACAGGAAGTTCTTCTTCGCGATGATCATCTTCGCGGTCTTCGGCAGCAGCTCGCCGAACATGTCCATGCCGTAGGTGTGCAGCGTGGTGGCGCCGATGATCTTGCCCATGCCGATGGTCAGCATCTTGACGATGCCGGATTCGATCGGCGCGCGGAAATTGGTGTGGGGCTTGACCCGGCAGATCACGACGACGCCATCGGCCGCGGCCGCGAGCTTGTCCATGTAGACCGGCATGCCGCTGTCGAGCTTGCCCACTTCGACGACGTCCATCTGCGAGTGGATCGGGCAGCCGACGAACGCTTCGTTGATGCCGTAGCCTTCGAGCACTTCACGCTGGCCTTCGGCGGTCGCGCCGCCGTGGCTGCCCATCGCCGGGAAGATGAACGGCTTGGCGCCCAACGCCTTCAGTTCGGCCACGACCTGCTTCGCGCAATCGGCGATGTTGGCGATGCCGCGACTGCCACAACCGACGGCGATGGTCATGCCGGGCTTGATGGCGGCCCGGACTTCCGGGCGCTTGAACTGGTCGACGACGGCCTGGCCGACGCTGTCGAGTTTCGGCGTCTTGAACTTCTGACGCACGTGCACCATGCGGGGCAGGGGAAAGTCGAGTCCGCCTGCGATGTTGACCTCGATCCTGTCTCCGATCATGTTGCTCCTCCTGGGTGTGCGATGGGTGCGGCTCACCCGGGGTGGGCGGCGACGCTTGTGTCGGCAGCTGGGCAACGCCAGCCGACGGATGAACAACAATTTTGCCACCGGCGCCCCGGCGGACGCCATCAAATGCGGCAAATGACGAATTCAGCCGGCCAATGCCTCGTATAACGCCACGTACTGGCCCGCGGACGACGCCCAGCTGAAATCGCGCCCCATGCCGGCCCGCTGGATCCGCCGCCACGACCGCCGCACGTGGAAGCAGGTCACCGCGCGCTCGACGGCATCGAACAATGCGTCCGCCGTCGGTTCCCGGAACAGGAAGCCGGAAGCCGTACCGGCCTTGGCCGTCGCCGGCGTGTGATCGGTGATGGTATCCACCAGTCCGCCGGTGGCGTGGGCCACGACCGGGGTGCCGTAGCGCTGGCTGTACATCTGGTTCAGTCCCGACGGCTCGAACCGGGACGGCATCAGGAACATGTCCGCACCGGCCTCCACCAGATGGGACAGCGCTTCGTCGAAACCGATCTGCACGCCGACCTGACCCGGATGGCGAGCGGCCAACGCGCGGAAGCCGTCCTGCAGCGCCGGATCGCCCGAGCCTAGCGCCGCCAGTTGAAGGGGCAATGCCAGCAGTCGGTCGGCAGCTTCCAGCACCAGATCGAGCCCTTTCTGGTCGGTGAACCGGCTGACGATGCCGGCCAGCGGCGTGAAGATGTCCGCCTCCAGCCCCAGTTTCTGCTGCAAGGCCCGCTTGTCGTCGTTCTTGCGGATCAGCGTGTCGGGCTGATAACGCCGTGGAATCAACGGGTCCGTGGCCGGATTCCACACGTCCACATCGATGCCGTTGACGATGCCGGTCAACTCGTCGGCCCGGCGCGTCAGCAGGCCTTGCATGCCGAAACCCAGGGTTTCGGTCTGGATCTCGCGGGCGTAGGTCGGACTCACGGTGGTCAGCCGGTCGGCGTAGTGCAGCCCCGCCTTCAGATACGAGACATTGCCGTAGTACTCGACGCCTTCGGGCTGGAACGCGGCCGGCGTCAGACCGACCCGCGCCAGCGTGCCGGGCAGAAAGATGCCCTGGTACGCCAGATTGTGGATGGTCATCACGGTCCGGGCGCGGGATCCGAGTTCGAACGCCAGGTAGGCCGGCGCCAGACCGGTCTGCCAGTCGTTGCAATGGAGCACGTCGGGCCGCCACGGCAACGGCGTCGATTCGTGCGCCAGCAACGCGGCCACCCGGGACAGCAATCCGAAGCGGATGTCGTTGTCGGGCCAGTCGAGACCGCCCGGTTGCTGATAGGGCCCCCCGGGACGCACGAACAGCGCCGGGCAATCGACGACGAGCAGCGGCACGCCGGACGGCATCGACGCTTCGACCAGCCGCGCCGCGGGGAACGGTGGCAGCGCCAGATCGGCGGCGATCGCAGACCGCCCCGCGATCGATTCCAGCACCGGTCCGTAGCCAGGCAGCAACAGCCGGACATCCACGCCCGATTCGACCAGCGCAGCCCGCAACGCGCCGGCCACGTCCGCCAGTCCCCCGGTCTTCACCAGGGGTGTGGCTTCGGAGGTGGCGAACAGGACCTTCATCGACGTCAATCCGGCATCAGCAGCACCGCGGCGAGCGGCGGCAGACTCAGCGTCACGGAATTGGCGAAACCCATCCACGGCTCGTTCGTCGCGAGCAGACCTGCACCGTTGCCGAGATTGCTACCGCCGTACCACTCGGAATCGGTATTGAGCGCTTCGCGCCATCGCCCGCCCTGCGGCACCCCCAATCGATAGCCATGCCGCGGAACCGGGGTGAAGTTGAACACCGCGAGGCAGACGGCGCCGTCCTGCGCCCGTCGCAGCCAGCTGATCACCGACTGTTCGGCGTCATGGCAGTCGACCCACTGGAAGCCGGCCGGTTCGAAGTCGAGTTCGTGCAACGCCGGTGTATCGCGATAGAGACGATTCAGATCGCGCACGCAGGCCTTCACGCCACGGTGCGGTTCGATGCCGAGCAGATTCCAGTCGAGTTCCCAACCGACCCGCCATTCGCGCCCCTGGCCAAACTCGCAACCCATGAACAACAACTTCTTGCCGGGCGCGAAGGCCTGATAGGCCAGCAACAGCCGCAGGTTGGCGAACTTCTGCCACGCGTCACCGGGCATCTTGTCGAGCAGCGACCGCTTGCCGTGCACCACTTCGTCATGGGACAGCGGCAGCATGAAATTTTCGGAATACGCGTACAGCTGCCCGAACGTGAGCCGGTCGTGGTGGAACCGGCGATAGACCGGATCCTGCGCCAGGTAATCGAGCGTGTCGTTCATCCACCCCATGTTCCACTTCATCGAGAACCCGAGGCCGCCGACATAGATCGGTCGCGACACCATCGGCCACGCCGTCGATTCCTCGGCGAACGTCAGCGCCCCGGGGAAATCCCGGTGCACCATGACGTTCAACTCGCGCAGGAAATCGATCGCTTCGAGATTCTCGCGGCCGCCGTGGCGGTTTGGCAGCCACTCGCCGGGCTGGCGCGAATAGTCCAGGTAGAGCATCGAGGCCACCGCATCGACCCGCAGCCCGTCCATGTGGAACTCGGACA
>JAHCKV010000166.1 GCA_026125595.1 Burkholderiales bacterium
CGCCGGCGAAGTGCAGGTCAAGAAGATGCCGTGCCGCGTGCAGTCGCTGGAGAAGCCCGCGACGGATGTCGCGGTCGTGCGGCTGAAACTGCCCGCCAACGAGCGACTGCAGTTCCGCGCCGGACAGTATCTGGAGATCCTGTTGCGCGACGGCCGCCGGCGCGCGTACTCCATGGCCAATCCACCGCATCAGGACGAGTTCGTCGAGCTGCATCTGCGCCACATGCCCGGCGGCGCCTTCACCGATCACGTCTTCAGCACATTGAAGGAAAAGGACATCCTGCGGTTCGAAGGTCCGTTCGGCACCTTCTTCCTGCGCGAAGACTCCGACAAGCCGATGGTCCTGCTGGCCAGCGGCACCGGCTTCGCACCGATCAAATCGCTGATCGAAGCGGCCTTCCATGCCGGCACCACGCGACCGATGGTGTTCTACTGGGGCGGACGTCGGCCGGCCGACCTGTACATGCATGCGCTGTGTGAACAGTGGGCGCAGGAACACTCGAACTTCAGTTACATCCCCGTGATATCCGAAGCGCTCGACGAAGACGCCTGGGGCGGGCGCACCGGCTTCGTCCACCAGGCCGTCATGGCGGACTTCCCGGATATGTCCGGCTATCAGGTGTATGCCTGCGGCGCACCGATCGTCATCGAATCGGCCCGGCGCGATTTCGTCGCCGGCTGCAGCCTGCCCGAAGACGAGTTCTACGCCGACGCGTTCACGCCGTCGGCCGACGCGACGGCGGCAGCGACCTCCTGATCGCCGCCGCTATCCGCTGTTGCGCAACCCCGCCGCGACGCCGTTGATGCTGATCAGGATCGCGCGCTTGACCTGATCGTCGGTGTCGCCGGCGCGCCAGCGCGCCAGCAACTCCACCTGCAAGTGATTCAACGGATCGATGTACGGTGACCGGTTGCGGAAGCTGCGCGCGAGCGCCGGGTTCTGCTCCATCAGCTCGGTTTGCCCGGTGATCTCGAACAGTGCCTCGGTCGTGCGATTCCATTCGTCCTGGATGCGCGTGAAGATCGCCGTCCGCAACGCTTCGTCGGCAACCAGCTCGGCATAACGCGATGCGATGCTCAGATCGCTCTTGCCCAGCACCATGTCCATGTTGGACAGCACCGCGCGGAAGAACGGCCACTCGCGCACCATCTGCGACAGCAGCGCCATGCCGGCCTCGCCACGGGCTTCACGCCATTTCGCGACTGCACTGCCGAAGCCGTAGAAACCGGGCAGCATGATCCGCGCGAGCGACCACGAGAACACCCAAGGAATCGCGCGCAGATCTTCGATGCGGTCGGACTTCTTGCGGGATGCGGGGCGACTGCCGATGTTCATCTCGGCGATCTCGGTGATCGGCGTCGCGGTCCGGAAGAACTGCACGAAGCCCGGCGTTTCGTAGACCAGATTGCGATACGCCGCGTAACTCTCGGCGCTGAGGAAATCCATCGCTTCCAGCCAGGCCGGATCGTCATCGGTGCTCGACACCGGATTCAACAGCGTCGCCTCGAGCGTCGCCGCCGTCAGCGTTTCGAGATTGCGACGGCCGATGTCCGGATCGGAATACTTCGACGCGATCACTTCGCCCTGTTCGGTGATGCGGATCTGTCCGGCGACGGACCCCGGCGGCTGCGCCAGGATGGCCTGGTAGCTCGGACCGCCACCCCGGCCGACGGTGCCGCCGCGGCCGTGGAACAGCCGCAGCCCGACCCCGTGCCGCGCGAAGACCTGCACCAGCACCCGCTCAGCCTTGTACAGCTCCCAGTTGGACGTCAGGAAGCCACCGTCCTTGTTGCTGTCGGAGTAGCCGAGCATCACTTCCTGGACGTTGCCGCGACTGTGCAGCAGCTTGCGGTAGAACGGCAGCGAGAACAGCTCGTCCATGATCTCGCCGCAACCGCGCAGATCGGGAATCGTCTCGAACAGCGGGATGATGTTCACGTGCACGCGCGGATTCGCCGCCGGCTCCAGCAGACCGGCTTCCTTCGTGAGCAGCGCCACCTCGAGCAGATCGCTGACGGCGTTGGCGTTGGAGATGATGTAGTTCGGCAACGCCCCGCGCCCGAAGCGGCCCTGCAATTGCGCGGCGGTATCGAGAATCGACAGCTCGCGCTGCATGTCTCCGCTGTACTCGAGGAACGGCGAACGCAGCAGCCGCGGCATCTCGAGTTCGCCCAGCAGCCAGCGGCGCTTTTCCTCCTCGTCGATGCTGGCGTAACCGCCGCGTCGCGCGCCGAGCCGGAACAGCTCGCTGACCAGGTTTTCGTGGATGCCGCTGTGCTGCCGCATGTCCAGCGGCGACAGATGGAAGCCGAAGATCGTCGCCGCATGCTGCAATTCGCGCAGCCGGCCAGCCGCGACCCGCGCCGAACCGTTGGCGACCAGCGAAGCGGCGATGACATCCAGATCCTGCCGGAACGCCACGGCATCGGGATACGGATCGGCCTCGATCACGGCCCGTCGATCGGGCAACCGATGGCCGAATGCGATCGTCGTCGCGGCGAGTCGGCCGTAGATGCCGATCAACGCGCGCCGATACGGCTCATCGCGTCGATGGCCGTCGAAATCCGGCACCCGATCCGCCAGCGCCGCCAGCGCTTCGGTCACCTTGACGACCCGCAGCGATTGCGACAACTCCGCGCCCAGTTGATGCACCTGATCCAGATACCAGTCCATGGCCGTCGAGCTCTGGCACGACAACGCATGCCGCATCACGCTGGACGTCACGAACGGGTTGCCATCGCGGTCGCCGCCGATCCAGCTGCCGATGCGCAGGAACGTCCCGAGCTCGTCGGACAGCCCCGGCCAGCGTGCTTCCAGCGCGTCTTCCACCTGCACATACAGCCGCGGCAACTGTTCGAGGAACGTGTAGCGGTAGTACGCGAGTCCGTTCTCGATCTCGTCGGCGACGGTGAGCTTCAGTTCGCGCAGCACGCGCGTCTGCCACAGCGTCAGCACCAGTCGGCGCAGATCTTCCTCGTTGCGCTCCAGTTCATCCGCGGGCAGCTGCTGGCGATCGCGCTCGGT
This sequence comes from Burkholderiales bacterium, assembly GCA_026125595.1. Lineage (GTDB taxonomy): Bacteria > Pseudomonadota > Gammaproteobacteria > Burkholderiales. The sequence continues at coordinate 3,026 of JAHCKV010000166.1, forward strand.
GATCAGCCGTCCGATCTCCAGCTGCGTATCGAGAATGCTCTTGCGCTGCACCTCCGTCGGATGCGCGGTCAACACCGGTGACACCAGCGACGACGCGAAGAATCCGGCGACGCGGGCGCCATCGATGCCGGCGTTCGCGACACGGTCGAGCGCTGCGGCGAGGGACCCTTCTTCGGGCGCGGTGCCGGCAAAGCGGCGTATCCGGTCCAGCCGGTTGTGATGTCGGTCTTCCGCGATGTTGGCGAGCAGCGAAAAGAAGCTGAATGCACGGCAGACGGCGATGACGCGTGTCTGGTCGAGCAGATCGAGCGTCGCTTCCAGTTCGTGCTTCGCGGCTTCATCGCGGTCGCGGCGGAAGCGGATCGCGGTCTGGCGGATGCGCTCGATCAGATCGAAGATCTTCTCGCCTTCCTGTTCGCGCAGCGTGTCGCCGAGGATGCGACCGAGCAGCCGGATGTCCTCGCGCAGCGGAACATCCTTGTCGTCGAGGTTGACGGCGGGGGTGTTGGCGTTCATAGGTTCTCTCAAACGAAACTGCGGCCCGACCCCCGTGATGGTCCGGACTCGACCGGGCTGATCGCCGGCTCTGGATATGCGTGAAGCTTACAACGCCAGGCGGCGCCGGCCACCGGTGACTTCGCGCAACTGCTCCAGTGAGAGGTCGAGTGCCGCACGGTAGTGCTGCTCGGACGCGCCCTCCGGCCCGTTGCGCTCGGCGAGCTTGGCCAGTTCGAGATGGGCGGTGTGGGACGGTTCGACCGCGAGGCTCGCCTCGAAATAGTTCTTCGCCTTGCCCCACAACCCTTCGTGCGCGCACAGCCGGCCCAGTGTCAGCAGCAACCCGGCATCGCGGGAGCGCAGCGGCAACCACCCTTCGGCCTTTTCGATCTGCTGGCGCGTGTCGCGGCCGAATCCTTCGGCATACAGCGCGACGAGTTCGGCGTCCCAGTGCATTTCGAGCGCCTGCTCGATGACCCGATGCGCTTCGGCGTTGTCGCCGAGCGCCATGTGACACAGCGCCGCCGTGCGCGCCACCAGCGGATCGACCCGCAGGTCGGCGGGGATGCGGTCCCACGCTTCACGCAATTGCCTCGGTTCCAGCGCCCGCCGCTTCAGGTTCTCGGACACCGCGGTCCGGCGGATCTGCGCCAGCACCACCGGATCGAGCACCCGCTTGCGTTCGAGTTGCGGCAGCAGCGCCTCGACCCGATCCCAGTTCTTCGCCATCTGCTGCGCCTTCAGCTCCAGACGCAGCACCGCCGTGTTGCCGTGATCCAGATGCGACAGCACCGCGAGTCCATCGTGGTAGCGCCGCTCGTCGAGCAGCAACTCGGCCTGGGTGATGGACCGCAGATAGTCTTCTTCCGGCGATCCGCCTTCGACCGACGCGAGGTACTGGTCGCGGGCTTCGAACGCGCGCATCTCGTGCGCGGCGCGCGCGGCGATCATCGCGGACAGTCCAGGTGACTCGCCGGCAGCCAGCGCCCGCGCCGCCGCCTTCTCGGCCTGACCGTAACGCGCCTCGAAGTACGACCGCAGCGCCTTGTGGAAGGCATCGCGGCCACTGATCATCCGCCGCTCGGCGCGGAACTGGCGCACCTTCGCCGGCAATGCCGCGGCCAGCGAAACCGCCCGCAGTGCCAGATAACCCACGACGAGCGTGAACAGGACCAGCAAAGCCGCGAAATTGAGCGACAACTCGATGCGCCGATCGGTCAGCACGACCAGCACATAGCCGCTGTTGTAGCGCGCGGCGAGCACCAGCCCGACCGCGACGGCGAACAATCCCAGCAGCCAGAACAGGGCGCGCATCGGCATCGGATTCAGCGCAGCGCGCGCTCGCGGGACACGCGCAGCGTCCGGACCGCTTCGAGACTCTCGGCGATGTCGGGCAGCCGGATCGCAAGCTCGTTGTCGGACAACTGGCGCAAGGTCGTGATGGCGTTCGCGACCGGCTTGGCGGACGGATCGAAGTATTGTTCGATCCATTTCGCCGACGTCCGCAGTTCGGTGCGGAAACCGTCGCCGTCGCGCGCCAGCAATGCGAGCCGCGCGGACAGCAGCTTCAGCTTCAGGTTCTCGCGCACGAAGTACGCCTGTTCGGGCGCAACCAGCGGCACCTGCCGGCTCTCGGTCACGCGGATGCGCAGCAGATCCTTCAGATCGCGGCCGTATTCGTCGACCAGACGATCCCAGAAGCCGCCTGCACTCGGCGACGACCGCGCCGGCGCGGCCGCGGGCCGCTGCTCCGACGCCATCGGCAGGTCGTCCGCCGCGGCGATCAGGTTGTCGAGCTTGAGCGCGAGGCCCGGGACGTCCACCGACGGCAACGCGCGCAGCCGCTCGATGTCGCGATTGATCAGGCGCCGCACCGGGATCAGCGTCGGCCGGTCGGCACGCGCGAGCCGCTTGTCCGCCGCTTCGAGTGCGATCAGCGCCGCCCGGACGTTGCCCGACAACTGCAGTTGCTGACCGGCGGTGATCAGGATCTGCTCGACCTCGGCCAGCACCCATTCGTCACGATTGCGCGCCAGCTCCTGGTACAGCGTTTCGAGCGCGATCCGCTGGTTCTGGGTTTCCAGCACCCGAGCTTCGAGCAGGCCCATCCGGCTTTCGATGTCGCGGACATTGTTGCGGACCTGATCGGCCAGCAGGCGCACGTCGCGATTGCCGGTTTCCATGTCGGCGATGCGCCGCGCGAGATCGCCCTGCAGTTGCGCCGCCTCGCGACGGGTTTCGGACCACTGCCACAGCGCAACCAGCAGCGCGACGATGGCGACCACCAGCGCCGGGCTGATCGGCGGCCAGCGGCGCGCCGGCGGACGGTCCACCGGAGGCGGCGCAACGGCGGCGGGTGCGGCGTCGGGAATGGGAGTCTCGCTCATGGGTCAGTGCGCCTTGATGCCATGGGCGCCGGCGACGGCGCGCCGACGATGGGGCGCGGAGAAATGCTGTGTCAATGCCGCGACGACGTCGGCGTCACCGGGGCCGGCGACGACCACGGTCGGGATGGCGCGGGCGCGCGCCGCATCGGCGATACGGGCGTGGGTCACGATATGGGGCAACCGCAGCAACAGACGTCCGGCTTGGGCATCGACCATCGCGAACAGGTTCGCGAGACCTTCGGCGCTGCTGATCGTGACCGCGTGCAGCGCGCCGCGTTCGAGGCGATCATGCAACGGCGCCGGATCGATGGACGGCCGGACCCGCCGATACACCGGCAGCACCCGCACCTCGGCGCCGCGCGCCCGCAGCGCATCGGCCAGCAGCGTGCGGCCACCGGTGCCCGTCAGGATGGCGACCCGCAGCCCGGCCACATGGGTCAATGCCGGCACCGCCAACAACGATTCGCTGTCGGCACCTTCCGCCGGCATCAGCACGTCGACATGACCTTCGCGCCGCAGCGCCTCCGCGGTACCTCGACCAATGGCGGCAAGACGGGCGTGCGCCGCAAATCCACCGGCCGCCGCCACGACGGGCAGTCCGTGCCGCACCGCATTCGCGCTGGTGAAGACCGCGATGTCGATGGACCCGGCATCGAACGCATCCCCGTCGATCGGCTCGATCGCGATGGTCGGAAACCGGACCGGCTCCGCCGCTTCGGTCGCGAGCAGCGCCACCAGGTTCTCGGCCTGATGGGCAGGCCGCGTCACCAGCACGGCACAGCCGGACAGCGCGCTCACGACGGCATCTCCAGCGCACCGAGAATCTCCCGGGCGCCCTGCCGTTCGAGCTGATCGGCGACGGTCGCACCCAGCGTTTCCGCCGAGGAACCCGCCGGCGCGGAAGCATCCGCCCGCACCAGCCGGGCTCCGTCGGGCGTCGCGACGAAGCCCCGCAGTCGCGCGGTACCGGCTTCGATCTGCGCAAAGGCGCCGAGCGGCACGGTGCAACTGCCGGCCAGCGCGCGGCTCATGGCCCGCTCGGCGGTCACGCACCACGCCGTGTCGGCATGGGCCAGCGGCGCCACGAGGGCTGCGACCTCCGGCCGATCGGCACGGACCTCGATGCCGAGCGCGCCTTGCCCGACCGATGGCAGGCTCTCTTCCGGTGTCAGGCAACTGCGGATGCGCGCCTCCAGACCCAGCCGTTTCAGACCGGCCGCCGCCAGGATGATCGCGTCGTACTGGCC
>JAHCKV010000167.1 GCA_026125595.1 Burkholderiales bacterium
GAGTTCGGCACTGTGTCGTTGCCCGTAACGCACGGACAGCGCATGACACGCGAAACCCTGCTCGCGCGCCAGCGCCAGCACGGTGGCAGAATCGAGACCACCCGAAACGAGCACGATCGCCGGACGCGCCATCGATCAGTGCCCCGGCACCTCGCCCCACAGCAGCTTGTGCAGCTGTACCTGCAGGCGTACCGGCAGACGATCGGCGAGGACCCATTCGGCCAGCTGCCGCGGCGCCAGCTTGCCGTGGACCGGCGACACCAGCAGCGGACAGCGGGTCGCGAGGTCGTGCTCGGCGATCACGCCGCGCATCCAGTCGTAGTCGGCGCGGCCGTCGAGCACGAACTTGATTTCGTCATGGCACGTCAGCACCGCCAGGTTCGACCACAGATTGCGATCGCTTTCGCCCGAGCCGGGCGCCTTCAGATCGACGATGCGCGACACGCGTGGATCGATGGCGCCGATATCGAGCGCGCCGCTGGTTTCCAGCGACACGTCGTAGCCGGCGTCACACAGCGCCGCGAGCAACGGACGGCAGGCCTTCTGCGCAAGCGGCTCGCCGCCGGTGACCGTCACGTACCGCGCACCGAATCCGGCGACCGCTTCCAGCACGGATTCCAGGGAGCGCATCTCGCCACCGTGGAACGCATACGCGGTATCGCACCACACGCAACGCAACGGGCAACCCGTGAGCCGCACGAAGGTGGTCGGCAGGCCGACACGACTCGTCTCGCCCTGCAAGGAATGGAAGATCTCGGTGATCCGCAGCCGCACCGGCTGCGCGATCTCCGCCGGCGAGGCCACGGCGGTGTTCACGTCACTTCAGCCGGGACAGTCGCTGCTTGCCCTTCTCGGCAGCCTCGGACTGCGGATACTTCGCCACGAGGTCCTCGAGGGTCTTGCGGGCGGCCGAGTTCTCGCCGGCCTGGGCCTGTGCGCTGGCGAGAATCAGCATGGCATCCGGCGCCTTGAGGTGGTCCGGATAGGTGACGAGCAGTTTCTGCTGCGCGGCGATCGCGTTCGGGTAATCGGCCAGACGGAAATACGCCTCGCCGAGCCAGTACTGCGCGTTCGGCGCCAGTTCGTGCCGCGGATACTGTTTCAGGAACGCACGGAAATCCTGCACCGCACCGGCCGAATCGCCGGACCGTTGCCGGTTGAGTGCCTGCTCATAGGCGCGCTTGGCGACTTCCGGATCGGGCGGACTGTTCAGGCTGGCCGGCGGCAACGTGCTCGGCGCCGCAGCGGCGACGGAGGTGCCCGTCACCGCGGTGGACGACCCCGCCGACCCAGGCGGTGCAACGACGGTGGTGGGCACGGCAGGCGCCGGTGCCTGCACCGACGCGGCCTGGGCGCCGGCGAGGGCCGCTTCGAGTTTCTTGAGGCGCTGATCGATCTCGCCGATCTGCACGACGCTGGCGGACGTGCCGGTCACGTTCTCCAGACGCTTCAGGCGGGTTTCGAGGTCACCGTCAGGCCCCCCTGCGCCCGCTGCGCCCGGCGTCGTCTCGACCCGCTTCAACCGAAGGTCGGACTCGGCCAGTTGCTGCACCAGCTTGGCACGAGCCTCCGCATCGTCCTTTGCCGCCTGCTCGATCCGCCGCAGCCGGGCATCGGTGTCGTTGTACAGATCGACCTGGCGCTTCTCGGCTTTCTGCTGCCGGTCTTCGACGACCTGGATCCGGTTCGAAATGGTTTCCAGTTCGCCGCGCATCTCGCGCATCTGGCGGGCCAGCCCTTCCATCTGCTGCAGCAGTTCCAACACGGGACGATTGGCAGGCGCTTCTGCAGCGGCCGCGGGCTTGGCCGCAGCGGCCGTGGTCTGGGCCTGGACCGGAACTGCCATTCCGGCGGCGGCCAATGCCCCCGCCAGAAGCAAGCCCGAATGTTTCATTGCACGGAACTCCGACGTCATTCGTAACCGGGGTAGACGATGTCGCTGCGGCGGTTCAGCGCATAGGACTCTTCATCCTGTCCCATGCCCTTGGGCTTCTCCTCACCGTAGCTGACCGCTTCGATGCGACTCGCGCCGACACCCAGCAACGTGAGCGCCCGCTTCACACCATCGGCGCGCCGCTGGCCGAGGGCCAGGTTGTATTCGGTGGAACCGCGCTCGTCGCAGTTGCCCTCGACACGGATCTTCACGTCGGGGTTCTGCTCCAGGAAACGGGCATGTGCTTCGACGATCGCACGGTTGTCGCCATCGATCTCGTACTGGTCGAAGCCGTAGAAGATCGTGCGCTTGTACAGCGGGCTCGACGGATCCCGCAGTTGCGATCGCAGATCGGTCGCCAGACCTTCGGTCATGCCGGTGGGCGGCAGCGCCTGAATCTTGACGTCCTCTTCGGCCTTGCGCCGCTCTTCCTCGAGCCGGCGGTCCCGCTCTTCCTGTTCGCGGGCGATCTGCGCGCGGGCGGCTTCGTCGCGCTTGCGCTGCTCTTCCGTCAGGTCGCGCTTTTCCACCGTCGCGGCCTTGCTCTGCTCCTTGACGTCCTGGTTGGCGCAGGCGGCCGCCAGCAGTGCCAGCGCAAGTGCGGCGATCACGTTCTTGTACATGGGTTCGAGCTCCTTGATTACGGGTCTAGCGGGATTTCGTGAGGGGACCCCAGGCCGGCTCGCGCACGCTGCCGGTGGACTCGGACAACCGCTGCTTGATCCGGCCATCGCGCGACACGGCGGCCAGAATGCCACGCCGGTTGAACTCGGATGCGTAGAGAATCATCCGGCCATTCGGCGAAAACGTCGGTGACGAATCGATTCTTCCATCGGTGAGCAATTGCGCGCTGCGGCTGCCGATTTCCTGGATCGCGACGTTGTAACGACCCCCGTTGCGCTGGATGAAGCAGAAGCTGCGCCCGTCCGGGCTCCAGCGGGCGGTCGTGTTGTATGTGCCCTCGAAGGTCATACGTTCCGCCGGTCCGCCGGTGGCTGCCATTCGATAGATCTGCGGGCTGCCGCCCCGGTCCGACGTGAACAGGATCGAGCGGCCGTCCGGGGACCATGCCGCTTCGGTGTCGATGCCGCTGCTGGACGTGAGCCGGGTCAATCCGGCGCCGTTGGCACCGATCGAATACAGCTGCGACGGACCGTCGCGTGTCAGTGTGAGCGCGAGCCGCTGGCCGTCGGGTGACCACGCGGGAGCGCTGTTGGCACCATCGAAGTTCGCCAGTACCTGCCGCGATCCGTCAGCCAGCGAATGCACGTAGACCACCGGCTTCTTGCGCTCGAACGACACATAGGCGAGCCGGGAACCGTCCGGCGACCAGGTCGGCGAGATGATCGGCTCGCGGGGATTGGCCAGGATGAAGTTCGCATTGGCGCCGTCACTGTCGGCCACCTGCAGTTCGAACCGCTCGCCGACCTTCACGACATAGCAGATCCGGGTCGAGAACACGCCGGGTTCGCCGGTCAAATCCTCGTAGATGACATCGGCGATCTTGTGGGCGATCGCGCGCAGCTGCGATGCGGACACCGTGTAGCTGTAGCCGCTGCGCTGGGCCTGCTTGGCGGCATCGAGCAGCCGGAAGCGCACCTGCAGCCGACCGTCCGAACGCTCGACGACGTTGCCGATCACCAGATTGTCGACACCCCTGCCGCGCACGGTGACCCAGTTCACTTCCTCCGGCTCGGTCGGGATCTTCGGCAGCGCCCCGGCGTTCTGCTCCTTGAACAGGCCGCTGCGCAGCAGGTCGGTCAGCACGACGTCGCTGACGCGGTCCCGGTGACGCTCTTCATTGCCGAACGGCAGGACGGTGATCGGAATCTCGCGGCCGCTGCCGCCGACGATCTCGATCGTGAGGGCAGCCCGGGCGGCGGGCAAGGCGGAAACGAGCGCGCCAGCCGTCAGCCCCTTGATCCAGGTGCGGCGCGCGCATGCATTGGGCATCTCGGGCATGGTCGGGAAGTATAAGGGGGGGGATCAGTCTTTCGGTCGGAATACGAGATTCAGGTCACGCAACTGCTGGAACAGCTCCGGATCGGTGGGTACCGGCAGCGGCTGCGCCCGATCGATCGCCTGTTCCACGGCGCGATCGTAGGCCGGGCTGCCACTCGACCGCGAGAGTCTCACCAGAGCGACACTGCCATTGGACAACAGCTTCACCTCGAATTCCGCCTGCGGGTTGCCATCGACTCCGGGGGGCAGCACGACCTTGTCGCGAATCTGCGCCCGGATGCGTTCCGTGTATTCGGCCAGCTGCTTCTTCGCCCGATCGGCCGCCTGCGCCGCCGCCCGGCGCTCGGCCTCCGCCTTGTCGCGCAACGCCTTCTGCTCTTCGGCCAGCTTCGCCTGCGCCTGCTGGGCCTCGCGCGCCTGCCGTTCGGCCGCCTGACGCTTGGCGTCTTCTTCCTTGCGGGCCGCCTCTTCCTGGCGCTTGCGCTCGGCCTCCGCCTGACGCTGCGCTTCCTGCTGTTTTTTCTGTTCTTCGAGACGCGCCGCCTCGGCCTTCTTCGCTTCTTCTTTTTTCTGACGCTCTTCGATGGCTTTTTCTTCGCGAAGTTTCTTCTCGCGTTCGCGCTTTTCCTGCAATGCGATGTCGGCCGCCTTCGGTTGGGGTTCCGGTTTCGGCGCGGGCTTCGGTTCCGGCGGCGGTTTCGGCGCCGGCGTCGGCACCGGCTTGGGTTCCGGCGGCGGTGGCGGTGGCTCCACCGGCTTGGGTGGCGGCTCCGCGAGACGGGGCTGCGGTTCGGGTTCGGGCGGCGGCGGTGGGGCGGGCCGGGGCAATGCCACCGTCGTGTCCTGCCACAGTTCCACGGCGACCGGTTCGGGCGGACGGCGATTCCACGACAGTCCGACGACGAGAATGCCGATCAGCACCAGATGGACGCCCGCCGCCAGCAGGCCCGAGACCAGATGGTCCGGACGACCGGCAGTCACGGTCGACATCAGTTGCTCCTCTGACGCGCCAGCAACCCGATGCGCGCCACCTGCTCCCGCTGCAGCGCGTCCATCACAGCCATGACCTTGCCGTACGGCGTGCGCTGATCGGCGGCGATCACGACCGGGTGATCGGGCGACGCCTTCAGCCTTTCGCGCAGCCACGGCATCAGCGCATCGACGTCGGCATAGCCGCGTTCGGACGCTTCCCGCTCGCGATCCCGCACCCGCAGCCGCCCGTCCGTCAGCACGGTGATCTCGATCGGCTGGGCCGGCACGGCCGACGCCTTGCCGACGCTGGGCAGCTCGACCTGACTGGTCTGGATCATCGGTGCGGTCGCCATGAAGATCACCAGCAGCACCAGCATCACGTCGATGAACGGCACGACGTTGATCTGACTCATGGTGCGGTTGCGGGAGCGGCGGCGTTCCACGGCGTCTGTCTCCGGTCAGGTATTCGGGCCGAGGCGCTGCAGCAGATTCTGGAACTCTTCCATCTGGCTCTCGAACCGATTGGCGAGCCGATCGGTATGCCGCACGAAATGGTTGTAGGCGATCACCGCCGGAATCGCGGCAAACAATCCGATGGCCGTCGCGACGAGGGCCTCGGCGATACCGGGCGCCACGGTACCAAGCGTGGCCTGACTCACGTTGGCCAGTCCGCGGAACGAATTCATGATGCCCCACACGGTGCCGAACAGTCCGATGTACGGACTGACGGAGCCCACGGTCGCCAGAAAATTCAGATGCGCCTCGACTTCTTCCATCTCGCGCTGGAATGTCGCGCGCTGCGCACGGCGGACACCATCCATGATCGACGACATCGATTGCCCGCTCTGGCGCCGCAACCGCGCGAACTCGCGAAAACCCGAATGGCAGATGCGCTCGAGGCTGCCGGCCCGCTCGCCGTCGGTGGTGGCTCCCTGCAGCAATGCGTTCAGGTCATGGGTACCCTGCAGGTTGCGGAAATTGCGCTCGAACGTCTCGGTCGCGGCCCGCACCCGACGGATCACGAAGAACTTGTGGAAGATGAACCACCACGACACGAACGACAGCCCGAGCAGCAGCACCATCACGAGCTGCACCGGCAGGCTCGCGTTGGTCACCAGATGGAGGATCGACAGATCGGCGCCGTTCATGGCGGGGAATGCTCCGGTTGAGGGCCGGTCCAGTCCGCCAGCGCGGCGCGGAACGGACCCGGCATGCGGGCGACACGATGCCCGGGCAGGCTGACAAACGCCAGTTCCACCCGGGCCCGGACCAGAGGCTCGCCGGCGCGGTCCACGCGCTGGTCGAGTTCGAGATGGGCGCCGCCCGCATGGACCACTGCGAGCGACACGTCGAGAAGATCATCCAGCACGGCCGGACGCACGAAATCGAGCGCGGCATTGCGCACGACGAACATCACGCTGAATTCCGCCACGACGCGCCGCGCTTCCCAGCCGACGGAACGCAGCCATTCCATGCGCGCGCGCTCGAGGAAATCGAGGTACGTCGCATGGAAGACCATGCCACCGGCGTCGGTGTCCTGGTAGTAGACCCGCACCGGCATCGCGAAGCGACGCGTGGCGGGCAGGCTGACCGGGACCAATGGCGGCATGGTGCGATCAGGCTCCACCCCAGAAATCGGCGGTGCCGCGCTGGGCCGGCAAGTCGACCCCGAAATGCCGATAGGCCGATGCGGTCGCCATGCGGCCGCGGGGCGTGCGCTGCAGATAGCCCTGCTGGATCAGGAACGGCTCCAGCACGTCTTCGATGGTGTCACGCTCTTCACCGATCGCGGCCGCGAGATTGTCCACGCCGACCGGCCCGCCGCCGAACTTCTCCAGCACGGCGAGCAGCAGTTTGCGGTCCATCACATCGAGACCGATCGGATCTACGTCGAGCATCAGCAGTGCGGCATCGGCCACCGCGCGGGTGATCGGCCCGCCGGCCTTCACTTCCGCGTAGTCGCGGACCCGCCGCAACAATCGGTTCGCGATCCGCGGCGTGCCGCGCGAACGCGACGCGACTTCGAACGCGCCATCCTCGGCGATCTCGGCCGTCAGCAGCCGGGCCGACCGCAGCACGATGCGGGTGAGTTCCTCGGCGCTGTAGAACTCGAGCCGCGACACGATGCCGAAGCGATCCCGCAGCGGATTGGTCAGCATGCCGGCGCGGGTCGTCGCGCCAACCAGCGTGAACGGCGGCAGGTCGAGCTTGACCGAACGCGCCGCCGGACCCTCGCCGATCATGATGTCGATCTGAAAATCTTCGAGGGCCGGATAGAGCACTTC